>NZ_JAQQPR010000019.1:0-134082 GCF_036688705.1 Duganella sp. S19_KUP01_CR8
CCCCATTTGAGCATGAGCCCGGTTGTATTAACCGGGCTCATGCTCAAATGGGGGACCTGACCCCGGGTTTTTTTATTGTAGTTGCAGGGTTTTGACGGTTTTAAAGTCGCTCTTCTCGCCGGCGCCGGAGGCGGTGTTGCGGCTCTCCTTGCGGATGGCGACCAGCCGGTTGCCGGACAGCGCGTAGACGCTGGACTCTTCGTTCTTCGCCTCGAATGTGACGACGATGAAGGCGCGGCCGTAGACGTTCTGCGTGACGCGGCTGGCCAGCGGCGTGCCGTCGGCGCCGATCCATACGTGCAGGCGGCCGTCGAACTCCTTGACGTATTTGCGATCGCGGTCGCTCAGCGCGTCGATGCCCTGCGCGAAGGTCAGCAGGCGCGCCGGCTTGCCCTGATAGACGTCGGCCTTCTCGGCCAGGAAGCTGGTCTTCTCCAGCATGTGCGACAGGCTGCTGGCCGCCGAGATCATCGGCCGCAGGTCGGTCGGGCTGAATTCGCGGGCCGCGTTCAAGGTCGGCGTCTTGGCGTTGGGGTTGCGCGCCACGTTCATGGCCTCGGCGTCCAGCTTGGCCAGCATCTCGCGGCTGTAGCTGAGCTGCATGCCGCGCTGGCCGTCCTCGATGGCGACCACCGCCTGGCCGCTGGTTTCATCGGCATCCTTGCCTTCGCCGTTGCGGCGCCACACGTTCGAATCCAGCGAGGCCTTCAACGGCACCGGTTCCTGCAAACGCTCCAGCGCGGCCTTCAGATCGGCCAGGCCGTCGGCGTGGGCGGCGGTGCCGGCCAGCGCCAGCACCGGGATCAACATCAGCTGTGACAAACGCATTCAGTCCTCTTTCTCAAGCGTGGCCCAGGCGGCCCGCGGTCATCGTAACGGTCCTGCCGCAACGCGCGGCGATCGACAAATCATGGGTGACCATCACCAGCGTCGAGCCGCGTTCGCGATTCAGTGCGAACATCAACTCGATCACCGCCGCGCCGGTGGCCGCATCAAGCGCGCCGGTCGGCTCGTCGGCCAGCAGCAGCGGCGGCTCGCAGACGAAGGCGCGCGCCAGCGCCACCCGCTGCTGCTCACCGCCGGACATGTACTTGGGATAGTGGCGCAGGCGGGCCGACAAGCCCACCCGCTCCAGCATCGCCGCAGCCTTCTCCCTGGCCTGCCCTTCACCGCGCAGCTCCAGCGGCAGCATGACGTTTTCCAGCGCCGTCAAATGCGGCAGCAGCTGGAACGACTGGAACACGAAGCCCACGTTCTGCTGCCGGAACACGGCGCGGCCGTCTTCGGTGAGTTGGAAGATGTCGGTGTTCTCCAGCTCCACCGTGCCGCTGGTCGGCAAGTCCAGCCCCGCCAGTATGCCCAGCAGCGTCGACTTGCCCGAGCCGGACGCGCCGACGATGGCCAGCGTCTCGCCAGCTTGCACCGTCAGGTCGACGTCATGCAGGATGGTCAGTTCGCCGGTGGCGTCGGCCACCCGCTTGCACAGGTTTTTTACCGCAATCGCAGGCCGCAGCAGGCTGGCGGCGAGATTCATATTCGTCATTGATACTCCTAAGTTTCCCGAAGACTGAGTAATGGCGGCTGGTTCAGCACACCGCGCAGACCCGCCCAGCCGCCCAACAGCGCGCACAGCGCACCGGCGGCCAGGCCGGCAATCCACAACAGCGGCGACCATTGCCATTCCAGGTGAAAGCTGAAGCGCGCCAGCGCCCAGCTGGCGGCCGTTGCGCCGCCGGCTGCCAGCAAGCCCGCCAGGGCGCCGGTCAGCAGATGTTCTATCCATTGGGCCTGCGACAGCTGCCTGCGCGTGGCGCCCAGCGCGCGCAGCAGGGCCGCCTGGCGCTTGCGCGCATCCAGCGATCCCGCCATCGCAGCGTACAGTACCAGCAATCCCGATATCAACGTGAACCCGAACAGGAATTCGACCGCCGCGCTGACCTGCGCCAGCGTGTCCTGCATGCGCTGGATGAAGGCGCTTATATCGAACACGCTCAGGTTCGGATAGTCGCGCGCCAGCAGGTAGGCGAAGCGCCGGTCGTTGGCCGGCACGTGCACCGTCGTCGCCAATGTCATCGGCATGCCGACCATCAGCCCCGGCGCCACCTGGAATGCGGCGCCCACCTGGTGCGACCGCCAGTCGATCTTGCGCAGGCTGGAGGCCTTGACCTCCAGCGTTTCGCCGGCCACGTCGAAGCTCAGGGTGTCGCCCAGTTTGATGCCGAGGATTTCGGCGATGCCCTTGTCAACCGACACTTCCGCCGCAACGCCGTCATACCAGCGCCCGGCGGTGAGGGTGTTGGGCGCCCGCAGCTGGTCGGCCTGCTCGATTTCGAGTTCGCGTTCGACCAGTTCCTTCGCGCGCGGGTCGTCCGATTTGGCGGGCTTGCCGTTAATGCCGATCAGTCGTCCACGGCTCAGCACATGCATCTGCGGCTGGCCGTAGTTCTTCAGGCGCGCCGCCAGTTCCTGCTGCTGGTCCGGCTGGATGTTGATGATGTAGTGATTCGGCGCGCCATCCGGCGTGGCCTGGTGCCAGGCCGCCAGCAGGTCGCCGCGCACTGCCGTCAGCAGCAGCAAGGCGGTCAGGCCCAGCGCCAGCGCGACGATCTGCGTCACGCTGGCCGCCGGGCGTCGGCGCATGTCGGTGATGGCGAAACGCCAGGCGGGATGATTGAACAGGCGGCGCAAGCGCTGCAACGAGCCGACGCCCAGCCAAGCCACCAGGCCAAAAACGAAACCGCACAGCGCGAAACCGACGGCCGCCATCAGGCCGAGCATGACATCCTCGGTCTGCCACACCAGCAAGGCGGTAAAGGCGGCGGCGCCCAGCGCATAGCCAACCACGGTGCGCGCCTGCGGCGCCTCCTGCTCGCGGCGCAGCAGGCGCACCTGCGACACATTGCGC
This sequence comes from Duganella sp. S19_KUP01_CR8, assembly GCF_036688705.1. Classification (NCBI taxonomy): domain Bacteria; kingdom Pseudomonadati; phylum Pseudomonadota; class Betaproteobacteria; order Burkholderiales; family Oxalobacteraceae; genus Duganella; species Duganella sp. S19_KUP01_CR8. The sequence goes on from NZ_JAQQPR010000019.1 coordinate 2,906, forward strand.
AACTGGAGCAGCGGCGGCAGCGCGAAGCCAAGCAGCAGCAACAGTCCCGCCGCAAGCCCTTGCAGCGCCGGCTGCCAGCCGGGCGGCGGCAGGTCGGCGGCGACCAGCTTGCCCAGCCATTCCAGCAGCACGAAGTGGCAGCCGAATCCCAGCAACACGCCGGCCACGCTGCCGGCCGCGCCCAGCATCAGGAACTCCAGCAAATACATGCGCGTCTGCTGCGACTGCGTCTGGCCCAGGCAGCGCAGCACGGCGCAAGCGTCGAGGTGGCGTTGCATGAAGCGGCCTGCCGCCATCGCCACCGCGATCCCGGCCAGCAGCGCGGACAACAGGCTGACCAGCGACAGGAACTGCCGCACCTGGTCCTGCATGGACTGGCTGTCCTTGCCCGCCGAGGCCAGCGAGCTGATTTCGATGCCCAGCTTGGGCGTGGCGGCGATGCGCGCCTTGAGCCATTGTTCGAAGCCGGCCACCTGCGCCGGTTCTCCCGCCAGCAGCAAACGGTAAGTGGCGATGGCATGCTGTTGCAGCAGATTGGTGGACATCAGGTCGGCGCTGGAGATCATGGCGCGTGGCGCCAGCGTCAAGAAGGATGCGGCGGCATCGGGCTCCGAGGCGATCACCCCGGCCACCGTCAAACTGCGGTCGCCGATGCGCAGCATGGAGCCGTTGTGCAGGTTAAGCGCCGCCGCCAGCGTCGCATCGACCCACACGGTGCCCGCTGCGGGGATGGCCGTGGCCACGTCGTCCGGCTGGCCGTCGCGGCGCAGCTTCAGGTGGCCGCGCAAGGGATAGGCATCGCTGACGCTTTTCAGCGCGACCAGCATCGACACGCCCTGCTCGTCCCGGCCGGCGACGGCCATGCTCAGCATGGCGACCGTGTCCGCGCTGCGCAGGCCGCGCCGCTGCGCTTCGACACGCACGTCGGCCGGCAGGGGCTGGTCGGACGCGAGCACCAGGTCGGCGGCCAACACCTGGTTGGCATTGCGCGCGATGCCGGCGCCCATGCGCGCAGTGAAGAAGTTCACCGACGACAGCGCCGCCACCGACAGCATCAGCGCCGCCAGCAAAAACCGCAACTCGCCCGCGCGCCAGTCGCGCAGCATCATGGAAAACGATAGTCTGAACATCTCGCCGCGTCCGATATAAAAACCGCAGCATGCCCAACCTTGACCAGGCAAGCCGCAGGAATGCGACGAAACGCCATAAGCCGCGACGGTTTGCAAGAACGGACGGCTGGATTGCACGGCGCAATCCGGCCGACATGCCTATAATCGCAGATACCCTGTTCAATCCTGGAGTACCCCAACCATGACCTACCACGCTTCGCCGCACCGCTACGACGCCATGCAGTACCGCCGCTGCGGCCGCAGCGGCCTGCAACTGCCGCTGATGTCGCTCGGGCTGTGGCACAATTTTGGCGACGTCAGCACGCTCGCCTCGCAACGCGACATGCTGCGCACCGCCTTCGACCTGGGTATCACCCACTTCGACCTGGCCAACAACTACGGCCCGCCGTACGGCTCGGCCGAAACCAATTTCGGCGAACTGTACCAGAAGGACTTCAAACCCTACCGTGACGAGCTGATCATCTCCACCAAGGCCGGCTGGGACATGTGGCCCGGTCCTTACGGCCAGGGCGGCGGTTCGCGCAAGTATGTGCTGGCCAGCCTGGATCAAAGCCTGCAACGCATGGGCCTCGACTACGTCGACATCTTCTACTCGCACCGCTTCGACCCGGACACGCCGCTGGAAGAAACCATGGGCGCACTGGCGCACGCGGTCCAGCAAGGCAAGGCGCTGTATGTCGGCGTGTCGTCCTATTCGGCGGAAAAGACCGCCGAGGCGGCGCGCCTGCTGGCCGAGTGGAAGGTGCCGTGCCTGATCCACCAGCCGTCCTACAATATGCTGAACCGCTGGATCGAGGAAGACCTGCTCGACACGCTGGCCGCGCAGGGCATGGGCTGCATCACCTTCACCGCGCTGGCGCAGGGCATCCTGAGCGACAAATACCTGAACGGCATTCCGGAAGACTCGCGCGTGAACCGCCCCGGCGGCGGCTCCTTGCAGAAGGCGCACCTGAGCGATGAAAACCTGGAACGTGTGCGCGGCCTGAACGAGATCGCCAAGGCGCGCGGCCAGACGCTGGCGCAAATGGCGCTGGCCTGGGTGCTGCGCGATCCGCGCATCACGTCCACGCTGATCGGCGCCAGCAGCAGCGCGCAGATCCGCGAGAACGTGGCGGCCTTGCAGAACCTGGCCTTCAGCGCCAAAGAGCTGGCCGACATCGATGTCCTGGCCAAGGAAGGCGCCATCAATCTGTGGGCCGGATCGTCCAGCCACAAATGAGGCCTAGTTAGTCCGCGACCAGTCGCGCCGCTCCGGGCGTTCGTCCGGCGCGGCGTCGTGGAAGGCGCCGTCCACCACCGGTATCGTCTCGATGTGATCGAAGCCGATATCCGTATCCGCCGGCAGCGACTCGATGTCCACGCTGGCGCGCTCGCCGGTGCCTTCGGCGTCGGTGTCGCTATCGAGGCCGATGTCCGGCTCCCCGGGGACGTCGCTGCCGCTGTCGGAGTTGTCGCTGGGCCCCAGCGCCCGCGTTCCATGGCCGCGCCCCAAGGTGCGGTCGGTGCCTACCGGTATGTTGTCCGGGTCCAAGGTACTGTCAGACATGATCTGCTCCTCCCTGTGAAAACCTCCATTTGACCACCGTCGTCGTGGCCGTTCCGTGCGTGTCCGCGCATAAAAGCTATCGTGCCGATAGGAATTTTTTACTTTACAAATGTATTATTCATCTCTATAGTTAACTCATACCGCAGCCAACCCAAGGAGTAGCACCATGAGTATCACGACTAAAAACCTGATCACCGCCGCCGCCACCGCCGCATTTGCTATCGCCGCCACGGCCACCACCGTCACCAACGCGTTTGCGCAGACCACCGCGCCGGCTGCGGCCACCACCACCGCAACCACCGCCGCCGCGCAAACCGCCGTCGCCAACGGCGCGCTGGCGACTGCCACCAAAGCCCAACCGGCCGGCCTGACCCGCGCCCAAGTGCAGGCAGAGTTCCTGGAAGCGCGCAAGAACGGCACGCTGATCGAGACCGAAGCCGACATGGATGTCGCCCAGACCAAGAAGCACAACGTCAAGTAATCGGAAACTGCCCCGTGAAATCGCCACGCGCCGTCCAGTCCTTCGCCCTCGCAGCCTGCGTGCTGGCGGTGCTGGCCGGTTGCGCCGACATGGGCAAGATCAAGCCGCAGGCAGTCGCGCTGAAACCGGCCGAACTGAATCCCGGCAAAGCCATCGCCGCCGCCAGCGCCACTGTCGCTTGGCCGGAGCAGCAATGGTGGGAAGCGCTGCATGACGCGCAGCTGAACCAACTGGTGGCCGCCGCGCTGGCCGACAACCCGACGCTGCGCGCCACCCAGGCGCGCGTGCGCCAGGCCGAGTCGCTGGCCGGCGTCGCCAAGGCCGGCACGCTGCCGCAGGTGAGCGCCGCCGCCAGCGCCGACCACGAACTGTATTCCGCGCACAGCACCGTGCCCGCTCCATTGGCCGGCAACTATGCGTGGAAGAACACGGCCGCGCTGTCCGGTTCCTACGACCTCGATCTGTGGGGCCGCAACCGCGATGCGCTGGCCGCCGCGCTGGACGAGGTGCATATGGCGTCGGCCGAATCGCAGATGGCGCGGCTGACGCTGGAATCGGCCATCGTGCGCAGCTACATCCAGCTATCGCTGGAGTACACGCTACAGGACAGCGTGGCGCAGAACCTGGCGCAGCGCCAGCGCATCCTGGAGATCACGCGCAAGCGCCAGGCCGCAGGGCTGGCCAGCGAGATCGAAGTCGCGAGCATAGAAACCACGCTGCCGGCGGGACGGCGCGAGCATGAGCAGATCGGCGAATCGATCGCCCTGCTGCGCAACCAGCTGGCGGCACTGATCGGCAAAGGACCGGGCGACGGCGATGCGATCGCCCGGCCGATGCTGGCCCTCGATGCCGGCCATGGCGACGCGGTGCCCGCCTCGCTGCCGGCGGAACTGGTCGGCCGCCGGCCCGACATCGCGGCCCAGCGCTGGCGGATGGAAGCGGCCAGCGCGCGCATCGCCGGCGCCAAGGCCGATTTTTACCCGAACATCAACCTGGCGGCCTTCGTCGGCTTCCAGTCGCTGGGATTCACGCATTTTTTGGACGCCAACTCCGCCATGCGCGGCGTGACGCCGGCCATCAGCCTGCCGATCTTCGAAGGCGGCCGACTGCGCAGTCAACTCGGCAACCAGACCGCGCTCTACGACGGCGCGGTCGAGCAGTACAACGCCGCCGTGGTGCAGGCCATGGCCGATGTGGCCAACGCGGTGGCGCGCATCGCCTCGGTCAGGCAGCAGGACCAGCTGGCGCAGCGCGCCCTGGCCTCGGCCCGCCGCCAGCAGGAACTGGCGGAACGCGCCTACCGCGCCGGCATGACCGACGCGCTGAACGTGATTAACGCGCAGCTGACGCTATTGAACGAAGAACAGCAGATGGCGCAAGTGGCTAGCAAACAACTAGATAACTACACATTGTTGATGACCGCGCTGGGTGGCGGCATAAAACTGGAATTGCCATGATGCTTAGATAGTACAATCAAATCCTTTGAAAAACAGTGTGAGGAGCAGGCAATGAGCAGTTTTGAAGCGACTAAAAAACGCCTGAAAAACATCCATGCCCGAATGCCGGAGTTCCCCGAGGATTTGATGCGCGTCTTGCGTATGACTTACCACATCCAGAAACGGATGAAAGACCTGAGCAATGCGGCGCTGCGCAAATATGAACTGGTGGACGCCAGCTACATGGTGCTGGCCGTGCTGTACGGCTCGGACGACGAGACATCGACGGCGTCCACGCTGGGCGAGGCCTGCATGGAAAAGCCGGCCAACCTGACGCGGGTATGCAACGACCTGGAATCGCAAGGCCTGATCTCGCGCGGCAACCGCCCCGGCGACCGCCGCTGCGTGATGATCACGCTGACCGACGCCGGCCGCGAGCTGGCCGCCAAGGTGCTGCCGGAAGTCTGGGCGACCACCACCCGCGCCTACGACGGCTACAGCCCTGAAGAAGTTAAAGTACTTGAAGCGCTGCTGAAAAGGCAGCTGGATAATCTCGAAGCATTGACATAGCCTGAACTGACGCCATGAACTCTCCCCTAGCCGCCACTCCCCTCCAGGACCCAAGTGCGGCAAGGGGAGCGTTGCGCTGGTTGGCGGCGCAAACCGCCGGCTGGTTCAGCACCGAGGGCGAGCGCTGGGTGTTCGTCGCCAAGACTATGCTGGCTTCCTTCTCCGCGCTATGGCTGGCCTTCCGCCTCGGCCTCGACGCCCCCTATACCGCACTCGCCACCACCGTGATCCTGGCCCTGCCCAGCAGCGGCATGGTGCTGGAAAAGGCTTTCTACCGTTTTCTCGGCACGCTGGTCGGCTGCTCGGCATCGCTGCTGCTGGTGGCGCTGTTCCCGCAATCGCCGCCGCTGCTGTTCATCGGTGTGGCGGTGTGGATCGCGCTGTGCACCGGCGGCGCCGCCATGCACCGCAACCAGCAATCGTACAGCTTCGTCCTGGCCGGCTACACCGCCTGCATGATCGCCGTCCCCGCCATCGACGCGCCGGACCGCGTGTTCACGCTGGCCGTCACGCGCGTGACCGAGGTCGGGCTGGGCATCATCTGCGCCGCCGTGGTGCACGACGTGGTCTTCCCGCGCCGCCATTCGCGCGCCGTGATGCGCACCGTGCAGGCACGCTACGCCAGCTTCATCACCTTCTGCACGCAGGTGCTGGAACAGCGCCTGACACCGGCCGAGACGGAACTCAGCCACCTGAAGTTCGCGGCCGACATCGCCGCGCTGGAATCGGGCCGCGCCGCCGCCTTCTTCGAGGCCGACCATCCGCGCTCGCATACGCGCCAGCTGCATGCCTTCAACGCCGCCTTCATGACGGTGCTGACCACCTTCTACACGCTGCACCGCCTGATCCATCGCTTGCGCGGCGCGGCTGCGGCGCATGCGCGGCCGGTGCTGGCGCTGGTCGAGCCGATGCACGCGCACCTGGCGCAGGCCATGGGCGACGAGCTGACGGCGGCACGCATGGCGCAGATGCGCGCCGGCCTGGCAAGCGACATCGCCGGCGCTCGCTTGCAACTGGCGGCGGCGCCGCTCGAACGCGCGCAGCAGATCGACTTCGACACTGCGGTGGAACTGCTGGAGCGCTACGTGCGCGACATGGAAGCCTTCGCCGGCTTGTATCACGGCCTGGCGCAGGAGAAGCAGCAGCAGGTCAGCGATCCCGGCGCCTACACGCCGAAGACGCCGCCGGCCATCATCGTCGCCAGCGGCTTCCGCGCCGGCGTCACGCTGCTGCTGACGGCCGGCGTATGGTACTGGCTGGCCTGGCCCTTCCTCGGCAACGCCATTTTGATGGCGACCATCTTCTGCGCGCTGGCCTCGTCGTCGCCACGGCCGACGGCGCTGGTGCAACAGGTACTGATCGGCTTCCTGGTGGCGTCGCCGCTGGCCTTCGCCACCGAATTCTTCCTGGTCGCCCGCGCCAATGACTTCCCCACGCTGATCATCGCCGCCCTGCCGATCTTCGTGTTTGGCAGCTATCTGATGACCAGCCCGCGCTGGGCCGGCGTGGGCATCGGCATCTGCATGTTCTGCGCCACGCTGGTGGTGCCGACCAACTTGATGCACTACGACGTCGAGAGCTTCATGAGCAGCGAACTGTCGCTGACGATGGGCGTGGCGGCGGCCTACCTGATGTTCAAGGTGATCCTGCCGGAGCACACCATGGGCCAGAAGGACCATGTGGCCGCCGCCCTGTGGCGCGAGGCGCAAGGCGCTTGCACTGCGTCGCTGTACCGTTTGAAGCGGCGCTTCGACAACCGCGTGCGCGACCTGCTCAGCCAACTGAACGCCGCCTCCGGTCCTGCGCCCAATGAAGCCGCGCGCGCCGTGGTGCGCCAGGGCCTGACCTTGCTGGAGCTGGGCCACGCCGTGATCGAACTGCGCCAGCTGATCGCCGGTTCGCAGCCTGGCCCGGTGCCGGTGGCGCTGAAACTGGTGGTGCGCCAGCTGGCCGCCTACCTGCGGGCGCCGGCGCGCGCCAGCGGCGAGACGGCGCTGCAATCGATACTGGACGCCGGCGCCAGCGTGCGCGCAGCCCTGCCCTCCGCCACCCCGGAACGCCAGCTACGCCTGCACACCGCACTGACCGACCTGCATTCCATTTACACGTCCCTGCTGGACCAGATCACTACAGGAGAACCCGGCCATGCCGCGTGAGATCGACTTTTTTGGCGTACTGCTGCCCGGCGTGCTGCCGCTGTTCCTTGTCAGCCTGGTGCTGCAAGTGGCGCTCGACAGCGCCTTGAGCCACCTCGGCGCCTACCGCCGCAGCTGGCACCCGGCGCTGGTGCGTCTGTGCCTGTTCGCCTGCATCTTCAGCGCCCTGCTGGTCACGTTGTACAAATAAGTATAAATAAGTATAAATAATTTAACTCAATCAGAAAGCCCGTCGTGAGTGCATCCAAAATCTTCCGCTTTTTCCTGACCATGCTGCTGTTGGCCGCCGCCCTGTGGATGGGACGCTCGGCCTGGGAGCACTACATGGAATCCGCCTGGACCCGCGACGGCCGTATCAAGGCCGATGTGGTCACCATCAGCGCCGACGTCGCCGGCACCGTCACCGAGGTGATGGTGCACGATAACCAGCTGGTCAAGCAGGGCGAGGTGCTGTTCGTGGTCGACAAGGCCCGCTACCAGAGCGCGCTGGTGCAGGCCAACGCCGTGCTGGCGTCGCAACAGGTGGAGAAAGGCCGGCGCAGCAAGGAAGCCAATCGCCGCGCGGGGCTGGACAATTCCATCATCTCGGCCGAGAGCAAGGAGACGGCGGAATTCGCGGTCGGCACGGCGGCGGCGCAGTACCAGGCGGCGCTGGCGGCGCGCAGCCTGGCGGAGCTGAACCTGGAACGCACGGTGGTGCGCGCGCCCGTCACCGGCTACGTCACCAACCTGAATGTGCACGCGGGCGACTTCGCCGCCGTCGGCGCGGCCAAGCTGGCGATGATCAACAGCGCCTCGTACTATGTGGTCGGCTATTTCGAAGAGACCAAGCTGCCGCTGCTGAAGGTAAACGACGCCGTCGAAGTACACCTGATGAGCGGCGCAGCCCAGCTGCACGGCCATATCGAAAGCATCGCCCACGGCATCACGGACCGCGACGCCAATACCGGCCGCGAGCTGCTGGCCGACGTCAACCCGACCTTCAACTGGGTGCGGCTGGCGCAGCGGGTGCCGGTTCGGATCCACATCGACCAGCAGCCGAAAGGGTTGGAGCTGGTGGCCGGCACTACCTGCACGGTAGTGATCCACAGCTAAGAGCATCAAGGCGAGGCTGGAACGATGCCCATCTGCCGCAACAGGGTCAGGTTGTCTTCCAGGTGCCAGTTCTCGGCGATGCGGCCGTCGGCAACGCGATACAGGTCGAAGGCCTGGAAATCTATGGCCTGGCCCTTGCCTTGCGTTGCGCCGAACGTGCCGGTGAAGTGGCCGCTAAAATGCAGGTGCACGGCGACGCGGTCGCCGTCGACGACCATGTCGGTGATTTCCGCCTTCAGGTCGGGGACGGCGGTGCGAAAGCCTTTCGACGCTTGCAGCGGACCGTTGACGCCCTGCTCGCGGCCCGCCGGCAAGGTGCGATCCATGAAGTCGGGCGACAGGGCCTGTCTGGCCAGCGCCGGGTCGCCGGTGTTCCAGAAGGCGGCGTAGCGGCGGGCCGCTTGAACGGTGAGATCGTCGGCGTTGGCGGCGCCGGCCAGCAGCAAGCCGGCGAGCAGGAAGCAGCGTTTCATGGGCGAGTCCTTACGTTGTTTGAATGCCCGGATTGTGCGCCACCTGCCTCTCCGCGAGAAGTGGGCTGGCCATTGAAACACTTGCTTGCGGCGTTTGAAAATCGCCGCGCCGGCTAGCGCGCGCCGGCGGCGTCGATGATGGCGCCGCTGACGTAGGACGATTGTGGGCTGAGCAGCCACAAAATCGTCTCGGCGATTTCCTCCGGCTGGCCGCCGCGCAGCATCGGCACGTTGGACTCCAGCCGCGCCACGCGGCCAGGGTCGCCGCCGCTGGCGTGGATACCGGTATAAATCATGCCCGGCCGGACGCAGTTCACGCGGATGCCTTCGGCCGCCACTTCCTTCGACAAGCCCAGCGTCATCACATCGATCGCGCCCTTGGACGAGGCGTAGTCGATGTAGACGTTCGGCGCCCCATGCCGGGCCGCGCCGGACGACAGGTTGACGATGCCGCCACCCTGCCCGCCATCGGCGGTCGACATGCGCTTGACCGCCTCTTTGCAACACAGGAAGTAGCTGATCACATTGGTGGTGAACACCCGCTGCAGGCGCTCCACCGACATCTCCGTCAGGCGGCACTGCTGCTCCAATATACCGACGTTGTTGACCAGCGCCGTCAGCGGCCCCAGTTCCTCGTCGATGGTCTCGAACAGGCGCTGCACGTCGGCCTCCACGCTGACGTCGGCCTGCACCGCGATCGCCTCGCCGCCCTCGGCCACGATCTGCGCGCGCAGCTGCGCGGCCGCCTGCGCGTCGCGCAGGTAGTTGATGCACACCGCATAACCGCGGCGGCTCGCCATCAGCGCGGTCGCCGCGCCTATGCCCCGGCTGCTGCCGGTGACCAGTATCACTTGTTTCATCGTATGCCTTATCACAGAAAAAAGCCCGCTGCTGCGGGCTGGTGTCATGCTTATTTTTCCGGGCTGACGTGGGTCAGCGCGTAGCTCACGTGCTCCCACCAGTGTTCGCGCGAGTGCACGGTGCGCAGGCACTTCTTGTCGAGTTCTCCCTTGAAGACGGGATCGGCGCACTGCTTGGTCATCAGCGCGTTGCGCTGGTTCTCGGCGTTGCTCAGCGCGATCAGCAGCCAGACGATGAAGCCCAGCGCCAGCACCGCCAGACTCCAGGCGACATGGTTGATGTAGGCCCATTCGAACAGGGTTTCGATGACCGGCGAGGATTCCTTGTAGATCTTCATGACCTCACCTTCGGCCGCCTTGCGTTCTTCGCTGATTTCTTTCATTTTCTTTCCTTACTTCTTGGCGGCGCGTTCCTGGGCCGACTTGGCAACCAGGCTATCCATCACCGCAAACATGGCCGCGTGCGCCGCCGGAGCGGACGTCAGACCGTGGCCGGCGATGGCTGGCGAGGTCGTATAGTGACCATCGATCACCAGGGCCGGTGCGCTGTCGAGTTTATACTGGTTTGCCAGTTGCACGCCACGTTTCATCTTCGTTTGGACCGCGAACGAATTGAAAAATTCCAGATATTTGGTCTTGTCGACGCCATTCTTGACGACGAAGTCCAGGATGGACTGATCGGTATTCAGACGGTTATGCTCGACGTGAACGGCATGGAAGAACTTCTCGTGCAGGCCGTTGCCCAGCGCGTTCATCGATTCCAGCGTGAAGAAGGCCTTGGCTTGCGCATCCTCGCCCAGGTGCATGCGGCGGAACACGATCTTGTCGCCCTGCTTCTTGACCCAGTCCGCCAGCGGCGCTTCGAGCGCGTTGCAATGCGGGCAGTGGTACATGAACACTTCCAGCACTTCGACCTTCTTGCCGGTATCCGGACGGCTGGTCGTGTCCAGCGTGGTGAAATCCACACCGTTCTTGAAATCGGCGGCATGGGCGCCGGCGGCGACGGCCATGAAGGCGACGGTGGCAATCAGGGGGCGCAGCAAGTTCAGGAAACGCATAACAGTCCTTCAACAAGGTGAGTGGCAAACGCCGCGAGATTACCACCTTTTCCACGATGTGCAAATGACGGCGGCGTCAAGCCTCAGGGGCGGCGCCGGCGCGCGGTCTCCAGCCGTTCGCACAGCACGGCGATGCCGTCGGCGATGCGCGGCGTGGCGCGCACCAGTTGTTCGCCGTCGATCATGAACAGGTTGCCGCGCTGGACCGCCAGCATGCCCTTGTACGGCTTCCAGATATTGATGCCGGATTCGGCGTCGTGTTTGTCGCCGCCGAAGACGGCTTCGGGGTTTTCCTGCAATACCGCCTCGGTGCTGACGGTGGGCGCCGGCATCTTCAGCGCGGCGAACACGTTCTGGCCGCCGCAGACGCGGATCGCGTCGCTGACGATGTGCTCACCGCTGAGGGTGAAGATCGGTTTTTCCCAGATTTGGTAGAACACCCGCACCGTCGGCCGTTGCGCATAGGTGGCCGACAGCTTGGCGATCCGCTGGCGATAGTCCGCCGCCGCCTTTTGCGCGGCGGCCTCGGTGCCCATCAACTGGCCCAGGCGAGTCAGGCTGGTGGCCACCTCCTCCAGCTTTTTCGGATCGCTGTAGAAGACCGGGATGCCCAGGCTTTTCAGCTGCTCCAGCTGGTTCGCGGTGTTCCCGCTCTTCCAGACCACCAGCAGGTCCGGGCGCAGCGCCAGCACGTGCTCCATGTCGATGGTGGCGTTGCTGCCGACCTGCGGGATGCGCTTGGCCGCTTCCGGATAGTCGCTGTAGTTCATCACGCCGACCACGCGCTCGCCGCCGCCGGCCGCGAACAGCAGCTCGGTGACGTGCGGCGCCATCGAGATGATGCGCTGCGCCGGCTTGGCGACGCTGACGCTGTTGCCGGCGTCGTCCTGCACGGTGACGGCGGCCTGCGCGCAGGCCGCCGTGCACGCCAGCGCCAGCGACAGCGACAGCGAGGCTGGGCGAGCGGTCGTGGTCATGGCGCGCATCAGAACTCGTAGCGGGCCGAGAGTTTCAGCTGGCGGCCGTCGGCGGTGTAGATGCCGCCCTGGATGCCCTTGTCGCAGCTAAAGGCTTGCGAGAAGTAGCGCTTGTCGCTCAGGTTCAGTCCCGACACGGCGAACTCCCACTGGCCCAACTTGCGGGCGTAGCGCGCGTCCAGCGTGGTGTAGGAAGGGATCTGCGCCGGGCACTTGTTGTCGAAGTCGCCGCCGTTGCGCTGGCTGTCGACCCACTGCGCGCCGACATCGGCGGTGTGGCCGCTGGCCGGGGTCCAGCTCAGGCGCGCGGTCAGCGTGTTCTTCGGCACCAGCACCATCTCCTTGCCGTTGTTGACGCCTTCGGTGAACTTGGCGTCCACGTGCTGGTAGTGCGCGGTCAGGTTCCAGGCGGCGTTGATGCGCTGCTCGGCGTCGATCTCGAAGCCTTCGCGGCGGGTCGGCGCCAGGTTGGTGTTGGCGTAGATCGTCGGATCGAAGAAGATCTCGTTGCTCAGGTTGTGGCGGAACACGCGGCCGGTGATCTTCTGCGCGGCGGTGCCATAGCTGACGCCCAGTTCCAGATCGTGCGACTGCTGCGACAACAGTGGCTTGTTGTAGTTCGGCGTCAGCGAGTTCTCATCGGAGTTGGCGACACGATAGCTCTGGCCTGCCTTGCCATACACGGTCAGGTGAGTGACCGGCATGTAGCTCGCTTGCAGCTCCCATGCGTTCAGGCCTTGCGTCACTTTGTAGGCCTTGCTGCCAAAGCCGTTCAGCGGATCGCTGAAGTCCTTGTTGAAGATCTCGCGGCGCGCGCCGGCCGATACGCGGCCTTCATGGGCGGCGTCGAAACGCAGTTCGTCGCGGACGTACAGGGCTTTCGAATGCTGCGTCGCATCGGCCGCGGAGTACCGCGCACTGGTGGTGGCGGTGCGGTTCCAGACGGTCCAGTCGAAGCCGGCCACCAGCTCGTTCAGCAGGCCGCCGATCTCGCCCAGGCGGCGCACGCGCGGCGAGAACTGGGTTTGCTTGCTGTCGTAGGTGGCGATCGACGGCGGGCCGCCGAAGTTGTAAGCCGATTCCACCGTCTTCTTGCGGTACGACAGGTCGGCCGCCAGTTCGTAGGCGCCGATGCGGCGCTGGCCGAAGGCGGTGAAGCGGTCGCTATCGAGCTTGGCGTAATCGTCGGGGGTGCTGGCCTTGCGTGGATTGGCGTTGTACGCCTCCTCGCTCAACGAACCCGGGAGGCGCATGTCCTGGCGCGCGCCTTCGTAGCGGAAGCCTGCGCGGCCGGCGTTGTCGAACCACTGGGCGCCGCCGCTGAAGTGGGTGTGTTTGAACTCATTGTTGTCGCGGTAGTTGTCGGTGCGCTGGGTGTCCAGCGTGGCGTCGGCGGCGAAGCCGTCCCAGGCCTGGAAGCCGGACACGCGCGCTTCGCCGGCGCGGAACTGGCCGCCCTCGACGAACACGCTGCCGCGGCGGCTGTTCTTGACCGGGCGCTTGGTGACGATGTTGATCACGCCGCCGGTGGCGCCGTCGCCGTATAACACGCTGGCGCCGCCGCGCGTGATTTCGATGTGGTCCACGGTGTCGATCGGGATGGTCGACAGGATGGCGTTGCTCAGTTCATTTTCCGACAGGCGCACGCCATCCAGCACGATCACCATATTCTGGCTGCTGTTGGAGCCGAAGCCGCGCAGGTCCAGGCTGAAGTCCGGGCTGCCGTCCAGGCTTTGGCGGCCGTACACGCCGCCCACTTTGCGGATCGCGGTGTTGACGTCGTTGGCGCCGGAGCGCTGGATGTCTTCAGCGCTGATGACGATGGCCCCGATCGGCGTCAGCGCCGCGTTGGCGTCGAAACGCGAGCCGGTGATGACGATCGGCGCGAGCGCCTCGGATATCTGGGCGGCGGCGGGAACGGCGGCGGCAAAGCACAGGGAGACGGCGGCGGCCAGCAGGCGCGGTTGGAAGGCGGAGGATTGCATGTCAGGTCATTTTCAAAAGAGACATCCGCCCGCGTCCCCGCAGGCTGGAAGTGTACGGAAGCCACGCGGGCTTCCCCCAGTCTGGCCGATATCCGGGCTGGCAAGGCTGCAGCAGCCTTGCGTTACCGTTGCGGGGGCAGCACACCTTGGCCGTCGCGCTGTCTGCGCGGGCGGCCTTGTGTTTCCCGTTTAACTGCGCATGTGAGCACATGGGCAAGCACCAGAACCCCGGCATTATACGCGCGTGCCCCGGATCATTAACTTTTTAGATAGGACCTATCTACATTTCGTGCATTGATCGCAACGGCTACGGTCCTTATAGTGAGGTCATACTCAAACCGGAGCTTTCCATGACTGCATTGCCAACCTATTTCCTGTCCCACGGCGGCGGCCCGTGGCCGTTCATGATGGACCAGGTGGGCCATCTGTACGGCCAGCTGGACGCCTCGCTGCGCGACATTCCGCGCCAGCTCGGCGTGACGCCGAAGGCGGTGCTGGTGATTACCGCGCATTGGGAGGAGCGTGATTTCATGCTGTCGTCGTCGGCCAAACCGCCGATGATCTACGACTACGGCGGCTTCCCGCCACACACCTACGAGGTGCGGTACAGCGCGCCGGGTTCGCCGGAGCTGGCGGCGCAGGTCCAGCAGTTGCTCGATGCGGGCGGCTTCCCGGCGCAATTGGATGCGCAGCGCGGCTTCGACCACGGCACCTTCAGCGCCATGTACCCGATCTATCCGAATGCGGACGTGCCCATCGTGCAGCTGTCGCTCAAGCGCGGCCTCGATCCGTTGACGCATCTGGAAGTGGGCCGTTTGCTGGCGCCCTTGCGTGAGCAGGGGGTGCTGATCGTCGGCAGTGGGCTGAGTTACCACAACCTGCGCGCCTTCAACGCGCAGGGCGCGGCGGCCTCGCACGCCTTCGACGGCTGGCTGCGCGCGACCATGGCGCTGCCGCCGCAGGAACGCGCGGCGCAGCTATTGGAATGGGAACAGGCGCCGGCCGCGCGCATGGCGCATCCGCGCGAGGAGCATTTGCTGCCGTTGATGGTGGCCTTGGGCGCGGCGGAGAACGACGCGGCGGCCGTGCCCTACCACGAGGATGCGTTCATGGGATCGCTGGCCGTGACCAGCTTCCGTTTCGGCTAGTCGGGCTGCCACCCCGCAATGCGGACGCGGGGTCGGACCCCGTAGGGGGTCCGACCCCTGCTCGGCTCTGCGGGTTGGGTACTAGGTGCCGCGCTTGCCGTTGGCGTAGTCGGCGGCCTTGGCGGCGGCGATGGCGGCTTTCTCGGCGTTCTTGACGGCCATCTCGGCGTCGTGCACTTCCAGCCGGCCCTTGCGGCTGGCCGGCGTCTCCAGCGAGATGCGGCCCAGGATGCCGCTGCGGTAGTCGCCCAGGAAGGTATGCGAGGCCTTCTCGAAATCGAGGTCGCCACCCTTCTGGCGGAAGCCGCGCTTGGCCGCCACGCCCTCCACCACCGCGATGCCGTCGAAGCTCTCGATATCCTTGAAGCCGTAGCGCGCCACCAGCAGCTGCGGGTAGGTCTTCAGCATCTCGTCGGCCAGGAACACCGCCACTTCCTCCTCGATCAGCGCGTTCGAGCCGATCGCGTGGCTGGCGGCCAGCATCAAGCCGTCGCTCGGCAGCGCGATCTTCGGCCACAGCATGCCCGGCGTGTCGACCAGGATGGTGTTCTTGTCCAGGTAAAGCTTCTGCTGCTGCTTGGTCACCGCCGGCTCGTCGCCGACCTTGGCCACTTTGCGCTTGAGCAGCGCGTTCATCAGGGTCGACTTGCCGACGTTGGGGATCCCCATGATCATGATGCGCAGCGGCTTGGTCGGCACGCCGCGGTGCGGCGCCAGCTGCTTGGCCAGTTCCGGCACGCGGGTGACGTCGGCCGGCTTCTTGGTGGTCATCGCGAACGCGGTCACGCCTTCCTGCGCGTTGTAGTAGGCCACCCAGGCCGCCGTGGCGGCCGGATCGGCCAGGTCGATCTTGTTGAGGATCTTCAGGCACGGACGCTGGCGGAACTTGCGCAGCTCCTCCACCATCGGATTGGTGCTGGCCTCGGGCAGGCGGGCGTCGACCACCTCGATCACCAGATCGGTGTTCTCCATCTGCTCGGCCGCCTTTTTCTTGGCGGCGTTCATGTGCCCTGGGTACCATTGTATCGACATGCTCTGACCTTCAAAATCGTTCTGACAATCCGCTATTTTACCTGCTGGCTCGACTAGACTTCGGATATCATGAGGCGCCTTTCCCTTTTTCTGACCATATAAACAATATTCTTTCTCCATCGGAGTGCTGAAGATGAGCATAGCTGCACCGTCCAACCCCAAGGAAATCACCGTTCGCGGCATCATCCTGGGCGTACTGATCACGCTGGTCTTCACGGCGGCTCAGGTCTACCTCGGGCTGAAAGTGGGCCTGACTTTCGCCACCTCGATCCCGGCGGCGGTCATCTCGATGGCGCTGCTGAGCGCCTTCAAGGATGCCACCATCCAGGAAAACAACATCGTCCAGACCATCGCCTCGGCCGCCGGCACGCTGGCCTCGGTGATCTTCGTGCTGCCTGGCCTGCTGATGATAGGCTGGTGGGCCAAGGTGCCGTTCTGGCCGACCTTCGGCGCCTGCGCCATCGGCGGCGTGCTGGGCGTGATGTACACCATGCCGCTGCGCCGCGCGCTGGTGTCGCAGTCCGACCTGCCGTATCCCGAAGGCGTGGCCGCCGCTGAAGTGCTGAAGGTCGGCATGGCCTCGCGCGCCGGCGCCGCCGAAGGCAAGGCCGGTTTGTGGGCCGTGATCTGGGGCAGCGTCGCTTCCGCCGCATTCGCCGCATTCGCCGCCGTCAAGCTGATGGCCGGCGAAGTGGCGATCTATTTCCGCACCGGCTCAGGCGCCACCGGCATCGGCGCATCGAGCTCGCTGGCCCTGATCGGCGCCGGCCACCTGATGGGCATCACGGTCGGCATCGCGATGCTGGCCGGCCTGGTCATCGCCTGGGGCATCATGGTGCCTTTGATGACCTCCCTGAGCCCGGCCGCCGCCGGCGTCGATGCCAGCGCCCACGCGCTGGGCATCTGGTCCAAGGAAGTACGCATGATGGGCGCCGGCGTGATCGGCATGGCGGCGATCATCACCTTGGCCGGCCTGGCCAAGCCTATCTTCGGCGGCCTGAAGTCGGCGATGGAATCGGCCCGCAAGGCCAAGCTCAATGGCGGCGTGCTCGATCGCACCGAGCAGGATCTGCCGATCTTCGTGGTCGGCCTGGTCACGCTGCTGTCGATGGTGCCGGCCGGCTGGCTGCTGGCCAGCTTCCTGCAAGGCGGTCCGCTGGCGTCGCTGGCCTTCCCGCTGGTGGCGGTCGGCATCGGCTACATCCTGATCGCCGGCATGTTCGCCGCCGCCGTCTGCGGCTACATGGCGGGCCTGATCGGCTCCTCGAATTCGCCGGTGTCCGGCATCGCCATCCTGACCATCCTCGGCGCCGCGCTGAGCGTGGGCATGGTCGGCCGCAGCATCATGGGTCCTGAAGTGGCCCAGGCGCTGATTGCCTATGCGCTGTTCGTCACCACCGTGGTGCTGGCCGTGGCCGTGATCGGCAACGACAACCTGCAGGACTTGAAGACCGGCCAGCTGGTCGACGCGACCCCGTGGAAGCAGCAGGTCGGCCTGCTGATCGGCGTGGTCGCCGGTTCGTGCGTGGTGCCGCCGGTGCTGGAGCTGCTGAACCATGCGAACGGCTTTGTCGGCGCGCCCAACCTCAATTCGATCTCGGACCAGCCGCTGGCCGCGCCGCAGGCGCTGCTGATCTCGACCCTGGCCAAGGGCGTCATCGGCGGCCAACTGCGCTGGGACCTGCTGGGCTACGGCGCGCTAGTCGGCCTGGCGCTGGTGGCGATCAACTTCGCCTTGAAGAAGTCCAGCAACGGCAAGTATTCGCTGCCGCCGCTGGGCGTGGGCCTGGCGATCTACCTGCCGAGCGCCGTGATCACGCCGGTGTGCATCGGCGCCGTGGCCGGCTACCTGTTCGACCGCGCGATGGAGCACAAGGTCGGCGGCGACACCGCCAAGCGCCTGGGCGTGCTGGTGATGTCCGGCTTCATCGTCGGCGAGAGCCTGTTCAACGTCGCGCTGGCCGGCCTGATCGTCGTCTCCGGCAAGGGCGAGCCGCTGGCCATCGCCAACTCGCTGAGCGAAGCGCAGGCCATGATTGTCGCGCTGATCCTCGGCGTGGCGATGGTGTGGGGACTGTACCGCTGGTCGGCCAAGAGCGGCCGCAACGTCGCCGCCTGATAGACAAAGAAACAAGCAGCCTCTATGATGCCTAAATGCAATCATAGAGGCTCGTATGTTCCACACTCCGCTGTCCCGTTTTATCCCACTGCTGCTGACCGCCCTGCTGCCCTGCGCCGCAGCCGCCCCGGCGCCTGAAGCCTCCGCCTTCTTCCAGACCCCGCAAGTCAACCACGTGACGCTCTCGCCCAAGGGCGGCCATGTCGCCAAGGTGATGGCGCTGCCGGGCGGCACCGCCGGCCTGGTGGTGCACGACACCGCCGATCTATCCAAGTTCAAGGTGGTCATCAAGACGTCGATCGACGAGACCATCACCGCGGTCCACTGGATCAACGAAAAGCGCATCGGTTTCACCGTCAAAAACCTGCGCACTGAATTCGAGGGCAACCAGGAAGAGATGGCGGCCGACAGCGACGGCGCCAATCTGGTTCACCTGATCTCCGGCAGCTGGGATCACCAGCAGGAAGTGACGGGGAGCTCCATCAAAACGCACCGGTTGACGGCCGACTACGCGTACTACGGCGCGACCCACGACGGCTCGGACGATATCCTGGTCGAACGCTACTACTGGAACGGCATCGACAGCACACCCGATTATTCGCGGCTGTTCCGCCTCAACACCCGCACCTACCAACTGAGCAGCACCTTCGAAGGCCCGCAGCCGGACGCGGTCCGCAACTGGCTGACCGACGCCCACGACGTGCCGCGGGTGGCGACGTCGGTGCGCCAGGGCCGCTGCATCACCTCCTACCGCAAGGATAAAGCCGCCGGCTGGACCGAACTCTCCAACGGCAACTGCCTCCAGGACGAGCGCTTCTCGCCGATGTTCCTCGACGGCGACGACACCATGTATGTGCGCGCCAACCATAAGGGCTACGGCGCGCTGTTTCGCTACGATCTCAAAACGATGAAGCGGGCCGGCGAGCCGTTCATCTCGGTGCCGGGATTCGATTTCAACGGCACACCCGAACTCGATGGCGCTACCGGCAAACTGCTCGGCATCCACATGCAGACCGACGCCGGCACCAGCTACTGGCTGGATCCGGTGCTCAAGGCCGACCAGGCCAAAATCGACGCCGCACTGCCCGCTACGACCAACACCCTGCATTGCACGCAACATTGCCTGAGCGCGCCGGTGCTGCTGGTGGTCGCCTCCTCCGATCGCCAGCCGGACCAGTACATCTTGTACACGCGCGCCAGCGGCAAGCTGGACGGGCTGGGCGGCGCGCATCCCGAGATTGACCCGCGCCAAATGGGCTTGCGTGACCTGCACCACTTCAAGGCCCGTGACGGCCGCGACATTCCCGCCTACGTCACCCTGCCGCCCGGCAAGGCCGAGGGCCCACGGCCGACGGTGGTGCTGGTGCATGGCGGTCCCTATGTGCGAGGCGGCTACTGGGATTGGGACGACGAAGCGCAATTCCTCGCGACGCGCGGCTATGTGGTGATCCAGCCCGACTATCGCGGCAGCACCGGATTTGGCTACGACCATTTCCAGGCCGGCTGGAAACAATGGGGCGCCGGCATGCAGGACGACCTGGCCGACGTGGCCCGGTGGGCGGTCAAGCAGGGTTGGTCGGACCCCAAGCGCATCGGCATCATGGGCGCCAGTTATGGCGGCTACGCCACGCTGATGGGACTGATCAAAGATCCCGACATTTTCCGTTGCGGCGTCGAATGGGCGGGCGTGACCGACATCTCGCTGATGTTCACCACCGCCCAGTCGGACACCTCCGAGGAAAGCCTGAACTACAGCATGCGCACGCTGATCGGCGATCCGCAAGCCGATGCCGCGCTGTTCCGCACCAACTCACCCTTGCTGCGCGCCGCCGAGCTGAAACAGCCGCTGCTGATGGCGCACGGTTTTGAAGACCGGCGCGTGCCGCTGGTGCACGCGGACCGCTTCCGCGACGCGGTCAAGGCACATAACGCCAAGGTCAGCTACGTCATCTACAACAACGAGGGGCATGGCTGGCGCCACGAGAACAACCGCATCGATTTCTGGAAACAAGTCGAGGCCTTCCTGGAGCGGCACCTCCGACAGGCCGAGTAGGGCCGGCGCCGCGTCACAGGTCGGCCAGCGCCTTCACGTGCGCCACCACGCTGCGGCCCAGCGCCGACAGGTTGTAGCCGCCTTCGAGGCAGCTGACGATGCGCCCCTTGGCGTACAGCCGGGCCACCTCCATCACCTGCTGCGTCATCCACGCATAGTCCGCTTCGACCAGCCCCATGCCGCCGATGTCGTCCTCGCGGTGGGCGTCGAAGCCGGCCGAGATGAAGATCATCTCCGGCTGGAACGCGTGCAGCGCCGGCAGCCATTGCTCCAGCACGATCTTGCGCACCGCCTCGCCACGGGTGTGGGCCGGCACCGGCACGTTGACCATGTGGGCGCTGATCGGCTCCGGCTCGGTGTAAGGATAAAACGGATGCTGGTAGAAGCTGACCATCAGGGCGCGCGGCTCGTCGAGCAGCGCCTCCTCGGTGCCGTTGCCGTGGTGGACGTCGAAATCCACCACCGCCACCCGCGCCAGGCCGCGCGCGTCCAGCGCGTGCTTGGCGGCCACGGCGACGTTGTTGAACAGGCAGAAGCCCATCGGCTCCACCGGCCGCGCATGGTGGCCGGGCGGACGCACCGAGCAGAAGGCGTTGGAGATCTCGCCGTCGATGACGGCGTCGGTCGCGGCCACGGCGGCGCCGGCGGCGCGCTGGGCGGCACGCCAGCTGTAGTGGTTGAGCGAGGTGTCGCCGTCGATCGGATAGCTGTCGCCCGGCGCCGGCACGTTGTCGCGCACGATGGCGATGGCGTTGCGGCTGTGGTTGCGCTCCAGGTCGGCGATCGCCACCAGCGGCGCCTCGCGGTGCTCCAGCAGGTCGTGGATGTGCGATCCGATCAGCTGGTCGGCAATCGCTTGCAGGCGGGCGGGGGATTCGGGGTGCCACTCGCCCATGTCGTGGCGGGCGCAATCGGGATGGCTGTAGATGGCTGTAGTCATGTCGCGAAGGTCTGCTCTGTAGGCGCTAATCTACCATAGATAGCCCTCCGGCCGAATGGCCTGCCGCCATCAGATGGACAAAAAAACAATTGCCGCATATCATTGCCGATTATTTAACAATGAAGGTTATGCATGGCAGGTTTTCCTTTCTTCCGCTCCCTTGCGCTGGCGTCGGCCGCGCTGCTCAGTCTTGACGGCCATGCCGCCGACGCCGTCCCGGCCGTCGCCAGCTTCTTTGATACGCCCCAGATCGGCCAGGCCAAGCTGTCGCCCAAGGGCGGCTACGTGGCCATCACCACCATGCTGCCCGGCGGCGTGCAGGCGCTGGCCGTGCGCGACACCAGCGACCTGAGCAAGGTGACCGTGCTGGCCAAGACCGCCATCGACCGCGCCACCGTCACCAGCATCCACTGGATCAACGAAAAACGCCTCGGCTTCACGGTCAAGAACCTGGATATCGAATTCGAAGGCAATCTCGACGAATTCGCCATCGACCGCAACGGCGAGAACCGCGTGCACCTGATCGCAGGCAACTGGAACCACCAGCAAAAGCAGACCGGCAGCAATCTGGTCAACCGCACCCTGACCGCCGAATATGCCTACAACAGCGTCACCCACGACGGCTCGGACGACATCCTGGTCGAGCGCTACATGTGGAACAACACCGACCGCGCGCCCGACCACTCGCGCCTGATGCGCCTGAACACCCGCACCCAGGCGCTGCGCCGCGCCTTCGACGGCAACCAGCCGGAAGCGGTCAAGTCCTGGCTGACCGACGGCAACGACGTGCCGCGCGTGGTGAGCGCGCAGCTCAAGGGCCGCTGCATCACCTCCTACCGCAACGCCGACGACACCAGCTGGCGCGAAATCGGCAACAGCGTCTGCTTCCAGGATCAGCGCTTCACGCCGCTGTTCTTCGACGGCACCGACACCCTGTACGTGCGCGCCAACTACAAGGGCTACGGCGCGCTGTTCCGCTACGATCTGAAGACCATGAAGATGGACGCCGAACCCTTCGTTGAAACACCGGGCTACGACTTCATCGGCGGCCCCGAAATCGACCGCGTCACCAAGAAGCTGCTCGGCATCCATCTGCACACCGACGCCGGCACCACCGCCTGGCTCGACCCGGTGATGAAGACCGAGCAGGCCAGGATCGACGCCGCCCTGCCCGGCACCATCAACACCGTGCATTGCGCCCAGGACTGCGCCGCCAGCCCGGTGCTGCTGATCGCCTCGAACTCCGACCGCCAGCCGCAGCAATTCATCCTCTACACCCGCGCCACCGGCGCCCTGATCGGCCTGGGCGGCACCCATCCCGACCTCAAGCCGGCCCAGATGGGCAAGCGCAGCTTCCACCACTACGCGGCGCGCGACGGCCGCTCCATCCCCGTCTACGTCACGCTGCCGGCCGCCAAGGCCAGCGGTCCGCAGCCGGCCGTGGTGCTGGTGCACGGCGGCCCGATGGTGCGCGGCGGCTCGTGGGAATGGGACGCCGAGGCGGCTTTCCTGGCCTCGCGCGGCTATGTCGTGATCCAGCCGGAATTCCGCGGCGGCACCGGCTTCGGCGGCGAGCACTTCCGGGCCGGCTGGAAGCAATGGGGCGGCACCATGCAGGACGACCTGGCCGACGCCGCGCGCTGGGCCGCCAAGCAGGGCTGGGCCGATCCCAAGCGCGTCGCCATCATGGGCGCCAGCTACGGCGGCTACGCCACGCTGATGGGCCTGATCAAGGACCCGGCCGTGTTCCGCTGCGGCGTCGAATGGGCCGGCGTGACCGACATCAAGCTGCGCTTCACGTCGACCGAGTCGGATGCGTCGAGGGAAACCCTGGGCTACAGCCTGCGCCTGCTGGTCGGCGATCCCGACAACCCGGCCGACGCCGAGATGCTGCGCCAGAACTCGCCGCTGCTGCGCGCCGCCGAACTCAAGCAACCGCTGCTGATGGCGCACGGCCTGATGGACCGCCGCGTACCGATCGAGCACGCCAACAGCTTCGCCGCCGCCGTCAAGGTCAACAACCCGAACGTGACCTCCATCATCTACGACAACGAGGGCCACGGCTGGCGCCACCCGGAAAATCGCATCGCCTTCTGGCAGCAGGTCGAGACCTTCCTCGACCGTAATCTGAAGCAGGCCGAATAACCGGCCTGGCCGCATGGTATCGCCTGGGCAGTTTCTCGCATAGAATCTGTACAGCGCACAACTCCCATCGATACCATGTACACAAAACTGCACGCCGTGGCCCGGCAGGTCGGCAGCATCATCGTCGGCAAGGACCTGCAAATCCGCCAGGCGCTGACCTGCCTGCTGGCCGGCGGCCACCTGCTGGTCGAGGACGTGCCGGGCGTGGGCAAGACCACCCTGGCGCACGCGCTGGCGATCTCGCTGGGGCTGCGCTTCAACCGCATCCAGTTCACCAGCGACCTGCTGCCGGCCGACGTCCACGGCATCTCCATCTACGAGCGCGAGAAGAACGGCTTCGTGTTCCACCCCGGCCCCATCTTCACGCAGGTGCTGCTGGCCGACGAGATCAACCGCGCCACGCCGAAGACCCAGTCCGGCCTGCTGGAGGCGATGGAAGAGCGCCAGGTCAGCGCCGACGGCGTCACCCGGCCGCTGCCGGAACCGTTCTTCGTCATCGCCACGCAAAACCCCACCCACCAGATCGGCACCTTCCCGCTGCCGGAATCGCAGCTGGACCGCTTCCTGATGTGTTTGTCGCTGGGCTACCCGGACGCCGCCGCCGAGCGCGCGCTGCTGATGGGCGAAGACCGCCGCGTGCTGCTCAAGGCCCTGCAACCGGCGATGGCGCCGGCCGAGCTGGCCGAAGCCCAGCTGTCGCTCAGGCAGATCCACGCCGCGCCGGCGCTGATCGACTACGTGCAGGCGCTGGCCGCCGCCTCGCGCCAGAACGGCCTGTTCGCCGAGGGCATGAGCCCGCGCGCCGCCATCGCGCTGCTGCAGGCCGCGCGCGCCTGGGCCGCGCTGGAGGGGCGCGACCACGTGCTGCCGGAAGACGTGCAGGCGGTGCTGGTGCCGGTCTGCGCGCACCGCCTGCGCCCATTAAAATCGGCGCACGGCGTGGCGCTGGCCAGCCGCGACCTGGTGCTGCAACTGCAAAAGTCGGTGCCGGTCTAGGCCGCCATGAACGGCCCGCTGCCATCGCTGTACGAGTTTTACCGACGGGCGCGCGACAAGTGGCTGTTCCAGCTGGGCGCCAGCGAGCCGGGCGAAGTCACGCTGACGATGCGCCGCGTGTTCATCGTGCCGACGCGGCCGGGCCTGGCCTTCGCCGGCCTGCTGCTGCTGATGCTGATCGGCGCCCTCAACTACAACCTCGGCCTGGGTTTCGCGCTGACCTTCTTTGCCGGCGCCTGCGCCGTGGCCGACATGGTCCAGACCGCCAGCAACCTGGCCCGCCTGCAGCTGGCGCCCGGGCGCGCGCAGGCGGTGTTCGCCGGCGAGGAGGCGCAGTTCGAGCTGCACCTGCACAACCGCGGCAAGCTCGATCGCTACGCCGTCTGGCTGGGCTTCCAGGCCGACGGCGAACCGCGCCAGGTCACCGACATCCTGGCCGGCGGCGCCAGCGCGGTGCGGCTGTCGGCCGCCACCAGCGAACGCGGCTGGCTGGAGGCGCCGCGCATCCGCCTCGTCACCCGTTTCCCGCTGGGCCTGTTCCGCGCCTGGAGCTACTGGCGGCCGGAACTGAAGGCGCTGGTGTATCCGGCGCCCGAATTCCCGCCGCAGCCGCTGCCGTCCAGCGGCGCCGCCAGCGAGGATGGCCACGGCACCGTGGGGCTGGATAATTTCGCCGGCATCCGCAGCTACCAGCCGGGCGACCCGATGCGCCACCTGGCCTGGCGCCAGATCGCCCGCCACGATCCGGCGCTGGGCGGGCAGCTGGTCACCAAGCATTTCGACGGCGGCGCCGTGGCCGAGCTGTGCCTCGATTTCGCCGAGCTGCCCTTGTCGATGGCGCTGGAACTGAAGCTGTCGCGCATGACGCGCTGGGTGCTGGAGGCCGAGCAGCGCGCCCTGCCCTACACCTTCCGCCTGGCGCAGCACGAATACGGCCCGGCGCTGGGCGACGCCCACCAAGCCGCCTGCCTGCGCGCGCTGGCGCTGTTCGGCCGCGAGGGGCAGGCGTGAACGCCGCGCCAGTGCCACCGCCGTCGCCCGCCAGCGCGGGCGCGCGCGGCCGCCTGGCGCTGCGCTTGACCCGCGACAAGTCCGACACCTTGCTGTTGCTGGCCGCCGCGCTGATGGTGCTGGCGCCGCACTTCGACCACCTGCCGCTGTGGACCAGCGCCGTGGTGTGCGGCACGCTGCTGTGGCGCGCCGCCATCACCTGGCGCGGCAAGCGCATGCCGCCGCTGTGGCTGCTGCTGCCGATCTCCGTGGCCGCGATGGCCGGCGTCTACCGCAGCTACCACACGCTGCTGGGGCGCGACGCCGGCGTCGCCATGCTGGCGCTGCTGCTGGCCTTCAAACTGCTGGAAATGCGCGCCAGGCGCGACCTGTTCGTGGTGATCTTCCTCAGCTTCTTCGTGCTGCTGACGAATTTCTTCTACTCGCAAACCATGCTGACCGCGCTGTGCATGGGCGCCACCCTGATCGTGCTGCTGACGGCGCAGCAATCGTTCCAGTACACCGGCGCCGTGCCGCCGCTGCTCAAACGCCTGCGCACCGCCGCCAAGACCGCGCTGCTGGCGGCGCCCTTGGCGCTGCTGATGTTCGTCGGCTTCCCGCGCATCCAGGGACCGCTGTGGGGCCTGCCGGGCGACGCCCACAGCGGCCACACCGGCATCTCCGACAGCATGGCGCCGGGCACGCTGTCGTCGCTGGCGCAGTCGGACGCGGTGGCCTTCCGCGTGCGCTTCCTCGACAAAATGCCGGAACAAAGCCAGCTGTACTGGCGCAGCATCGTGCTGGGCGACTACGACGGCCGCACCTGGACCCGCGTGCCGCGCCGGCGCGGCCTGCAACGGCTAGACATCGGCGTCGCCACGCGCGGCCAGCCGACCCGCCACGAAATCACGATGGAGCCCACCAACACCCGCTGGCTGGCGGCGCTGGAGCTGAGCGGACCAATGCTGTCGCTGCCCGGCTACCGCGTGCGCGATTCCGACGAACTGGAATTCTTCACCAGCGAGCCGGTCACGCAGCGGGTGCGCTACGAAGCCCAGGCCTGGACCGATTTCCGCGTGCAGGCCGACGAGCAGCCGCAACGCATGGCGCGCTGGACCGAACTGCCGTCCGGCTTCAACCCGCGCACGCTGGCGCTGGCGCGCGCGCTGCGCCAGGGCGCCGCCCCCAACGCCGCCGCCAACACCGCGCTGTCCGCGCGCGAAGCCGCCGGCGCCGCGCTGCAAGTGCTGCAGCGCTTCCATGACGGCGGCTACGCCTACACCTTGCAGCCGCCGTTGCTGGGCCGCGACGCGGTCGACGACTTCCTGTTCGGCAGCAAGGCCGGCTTCTGCGAACACTACGCCGGCGCCTTCGTGGTGCTGATGCGCGCCATGGGCGTGCCGGCGCGGGTGGTGACCGGCTACCAGGGCGGCGAACTGAACCCGGTGGACGGCTACCTGACCGTGCGCCAGTCCGACGCCCACGCCTGGGCCGAATTCTGGGTGCCCGGCGCCGGCTGGCGCCGCATCGACCCGACCGCCGCCGTCGCCCCCGAACGCATCGCCCACAACCTGGCGCAGGCGCTGCCGCAGTCGTCCGGATTCGGCCTCGGCCCCCTGCTGAACCTGCAAAACGACCCCAATTCGTGGCTGGGCAAGCTGAGATTCAACTACGCCGCGTTGAATAATGCTTGGAATCAATGGGTCCTGGATTACAATCCAGAGAGGCAGCGAGGTTTCCTTGAAGAACTAAGCTCGGCCTTCGCCAACTGGCGCAGCGCACTCGGTGCGGCGCTGGTGTGCGGCCTGCTGTATGGGCTGTACTGGCGGCGGCAACAGCGGCCGCTGGCGCCGCTGGACGGGCTGTACCACCGTTTTTGCCGGCAGCAGGCGCGCCACGGTTACGCGCGCCGCCCGGACGAGGGCCCGCTCAGCTACGCCGCCCGCCTGCGCACCATGCAGGCCGGCCCGGACAAGCATGCCGCGATGGAGAAATTTTTAATACTGTACGGCGCGCTGAAGTATGGCGACGCCGGTTCCGAATCACGCTCGGCGTCGCTGACGACGTTGAAAACACTGCTACCCTTATGCCGATGAAGACTCTGATTACCGCCCTGCTGCTGGGCGCCGCCACCTTAAGCCAGGCCGCCGCCGTCGACCCCTACGGCTACAAGCTGCCGCCCAGCATGCAACCGAAGAAAAAAGCGCCCGCCGCCAAGAAGGGACCGCCGCCGATCGACTACGTCGGCGAGTTCGTCAACTTCGGCGAATGGAAGGAAGTGCGCGCCTTCCTCGACGAGGTCGCCAGCCGCGACGGCTTCGACCGCGCCGCCCTGAACACGCTGATGGGCCAGGTGCGCTACGTCGATTCGGCGGTGCAGCTGGTCAAGCCGGCGCCGCCGGGCAAGCCGAAGAACTGGCAAGCCTACAGCCGCCTGATCGTCGACCCGGTACGCATCGACAACGGCGTCAAATTCTGGAACGAGAACCGCGACGCGCTGGAGCGGGCCGAAGCCCTGTACGGCGTGCCGGCCGAAATCCTGGTCGGCATCATCGGCGTGGAAACCGTGTACGGCCGCAACACCGGCCGCTTCCGCGTGGTCGACGCGCTGACCACGCTGGCCTTCTCCTATCCCGAGGCGCCGCAGCGCACCGAGCGCATGGCCTTCTTCCGCGGCGAGCTGGAAGCGACGCTGCTGTTCGCGCGCCAGAACGAGCTCGATCCGCTGTCGCTGCGCGGCTCGTTCGCCGGCGCCATCGGCATGCCGCAATTCATGCCCAGCAGCGTAATGAAGTACGCGGTCGATTTCGACGGCAGCGGCAAGGTCGACCTGCTCAACTCCGGTGTCGACGCCATCGGCAGCGTGGCGGCCTTCCTGGTGGCGCACGGTTGGCAGCGCGACGTCGGCGGCCCGCTGGTATACTCTGCCGCCGTGTCGCCCAACCGCGCCTGGGAAAGCATGACCAACCAGGGCTTGAGCGCCAAGTACCGGCCGCAGGAACTGGCGGCGGCAGGCGTCACCACCACGGTGCCGGTGCCGGAACAGCAGACTTACGGTTTGGTGGATTTGCAGAACGGCGCCGAGCCCACCGAGTACTGGCTGGCCAACAATAATTTCTTTGCGATCACTCAATACAACCGCAGTTATTTCTATGCGATGTCGGTGGTGGAGCTGGGGCGCGCCGTGCGTCTGGCGCGCGGCGGTTTGTAAGGAAGCGTAAAGTATGTTGCCGCGCAGACTTGTTGGCTGTATTGTTTAGTTGACACTTGGCAATTATTTGTACAAACTTGCGGTAACTGCGCGGCAAACGTAAGCCGTTCTACAACAAAATTAATTTATAATTAACTTTGTGTGTTCATTAAAAGTGTGCACAGGCAGCTTAGCATATCAGTGGGTGTATAATTCTCACACAATGTTGCAACCGGACAACAATAACCCATGGCAATCAGGTTTTTTTATTGCTTATGAGTATTAGAAGGCGTGTTGTTGTACAATTGTGTATATATTATGAAACTTGTTATCCCGGAATCCGTCCGTGTGTGAATTCGTTCCTTGGTAAGGATGAACATTAACGCAGCAAAGCGAGCTCCGAGTGTTTTACTTTGCAGGACAACTTTACAGAAGGAAAAGACGAAATCATGACAAACCAAGTCGGCATAGATATGAACAACGATGCGGATGGCGATGATCTGCTGCAATACAATCCCAACCGCCTGCTCGATACCCTGATCGAGAACCTGCGTCTGAAAAACGATGCAGCCCTGTCGCGCGCATTGGAAGTGGCGCCGCCGGTCATCAGCAAAATCCGCCACCACCGCCTGCCGGTTGGCGCTTCGCTGCTGATCCGCATGCACGAAGTGAGCGACCTGAGCATCCGCGACCTGCGTTACTTGATGGGCGATCGCCGCAACAAGTTCCGCATCAGCGACAAGCAATTCAAGCCTAAAGAAGGCGAACCAGGCGGCCAAGGCTGATTCCAGCCGCCGTCCTGTAGCGACTCCCTCCCCTTATCCAGGGGAGAGGGAAGCAACACCTTACGCCGGGAATACCCCGGTCGACAAGTAGCGATCGCCGCGGTCGCAAACGATGAACACGATGGTTGCGTTCTCCACCGTTTGCGATATGCGCAGCGCAATCTCGCAGGCGCCCGCCGCCGAAATTCCACAGAAGATGCCTTCCTCGGCAGCCAGACGGCGCGCCATGCGTTCGGCCGCCGCTTGCGACACCGGCTCCACCTGGTCGACCCGCGCGCGGTCGTAGATTTTCGGCAGATAGGCTTCCGGCCATTTGCGGATGCCGGGAATCGACGAGCCCTCTTCCGGCTCGGCGCCGATGATCTGCACCTGCGGATTCTGTTCCTTCAAATAACGCGACACGCCCATGATGGTGCCGGTGGTTCCCATGGCGCTGACGAAGTGCGTCACGCGGCCCTCGGTGTCGCGCCAGATTTCCGGGCCCGTGCCTTCGTAGTGGGCGCGCGAATTGTCGGCGTTGCCGAACTGGTCGAGGATGATGCCCTTGCCGTCCTTCTGCAATTGCTCGGCCATGTCGCGCGCGTACTCCATGCCGCCGGTCTTGGGCGTCAGCATGATCTGGGCGCCGTAGGCGGCCATGCTCTGGCGCCGTTCCACGCTCAGGTTCTCCGGCATCAGCAGCAGCATTTTGTAGCCGCGCAGCGCGGCCGCCATCGCCAGCGCGATGCCGGTGTTGCCGCTGGTCGCTTCGATCAGCGTATCGCCGGGCTTGATGTCGCCCCGTTCCTCGGCGCGCTTGAGCATCGACATGGCGGCGCGGTCCTTGACGGAACCGGCCGGATTATTGCCTTCGAGCTTGCCCAGTATCACGTTGTTACGGGCCAGCGCGTCGGCGCCCGGCAGGCGCGTCAGCTGCACCAGCGGCGTGTTGCCTATCGTATCTTCCAGAGTCTTGTAAGCCATCGTGTTCTATCTTCAGTTATTTCGCCAAAAGAGGCATTTTAATCCGAGTTCGGATTGCGCGTATGGCAAGCTGCCCGAGCTTGAAGATTTTGCACCGGGCGGCCGCCTTGCGCTAGACTTGCAACACTTCTGTCACCACTTTCATTTTCCGGAATCGTCATGGCTACAACCCCTATGGAACTGCTCCCCGAAGACACGCCGGACGAGCCGACTCCGCTCACCGGTCTCGACCTGGAAAAGCGCCGCCACCAGATCTTCCCCACGCTCAGCGCGGCCGACATCAAGCATATGCACCGCTTCGGCCGCGTGCGCCATTTCAACGACGGCGAACTGATCTTCGAAGCCGGCAAGACCAGCTTCGGCCTGATGCTGGTGCTCAAAGGCGGCATCGAAGTCAGCCGCTACGACGGCCTGGGCAATACATCCTACATCACCACGCACGGCCCCGGACAGTTCAGCGGCGAAGTGGCGCAGCTGTCGGGCCGGCCTTCGCTGGGCAACGGCCTGGCGATCGGCGCGGTCGAGGTGCTGGAGCTGCCGTCCGAATCGCTGCGCGCGCTGCTGGTGGCGCACGCCGACCTGGGCGAGCGCATCGTGCGCGCGCTGATCCTGCGCCGCGTCGGCCTGATCGAGCAGAACTCCGGCGGACCGGTGATCGTCGGCCCGCGCGGCCACGGCCGCATCCACACGCTGCAAAGCTTCCTGTCGGCCAACGGTCACCCGCACAGCGTGCTCGATCCGGAACTGGACCAGCAGGCCGCCGACCTGATGGCGCACTACCAGCCCAAGCCGGAGGAGCTGCCGCTGGTGGTGTGCCCGGACGGCGTGGTGAAGAAGAATCCGACCGTGGTCGACATCGGCCGCTGCCTCGGCATGCTGCCCGAGATCGACAGCGAAAAAGTCTGGGACGTGATCGTGGTCGGCGCCGGTCCCGCCGGCCTGGCGACGGCGGTGTACGCCGCCTCCGAAGGCTTGTCGGTGCTGGCGCTGGAAACGCGCGCCTACGGCGGCCAGGCCGCGGCCAGTGCGCGCATCGAGAACTACCTGGGCTTCCCCACCGGCGTCTCCGGCCGCGCGCTGGCGGGCCGCGCCTACGTGCAGGCGCAGAAGTTCGGCGTCGAGGTGATGATCCCCGCCCCGGCCGGCCGCCTGATCTGCGACACCTATCCGCTGCAAGTGGAAATGTGCGGCAGCCTGCAACGGCTGAAGGCGCGCACCGTGGTGCTGTCGTGCGGCGCGCGCTACCGCCGGCCGTCGCTGGCCAACCTGCGCCAGTTCGAGGGCAAGGGCGTGTACTACTGGGCTTCGCCGATCGAGGCCAAGCTGTGCAAGACCGAAGAGATCGTGCTGGTCGGCGGCGGCAATTCGGCCGGCCAGGCGGCGGTGTTCCTGGCTGGCCATGCGGCCAAGGTGCATATGCTGATCCGCAAGGACAGCCTGGCCTCGACCATGTCGAGCTACCTGATCGAGCGCATCCAGGCCACGCCCAACATCGAGCTGCACACGCAAACCGAAATCGTCGCGCTGGAAGGCGATGAGGATGGCTTGAAGCAGGTCCGCATCCGTGGCACCAAAAGCGGCGAGGAATGCGACTACGACGTGTGCCGCGTGTTCCTGTTCATCGGCGCCGATCCGAATACGGACTGGCTCAGCGACTGCGGCGTCGACGTCGACGCCCACGGCTTCATCCGCACCGGATTCGACGTCACCAAGGCGCAGTGCCGGGCCAACTTCTCCGACGGCGTGTACCCGCGCGACCTGCCGTCGCGCGCGGCGCTGGAGACCAGTGTGCCGGGCGTGTTCGCCATCGGCGACGTGCGCGCCAGTTCGACCAAGCGGGTCGCCGCGGCGGTGGGCGAAGGCGCGGCCGTGGTCTCGCAGATCCACGCCTTCCTGGCCAACCTGCCGGCCGACAAGGTGTTCAGCTAACCTCGGCGCTACGTCCGGCCTGGCAGCGCCAGCCGGACAGGCGCCGCCGTCCGCGCGGCTGGCTGCGGCCGTTGCAGATGGGCCGCCGCCTCCCCCTTCAAATGGAATACCTTGACGGACTGCGCCAATGCCTGCGCATGCTCCTGCAAGCTTTCCGCCGCCGCCGCCGCCTGCTCCACCAGCGCGGCGTTTTGCTGCGTGATATCGTCCATCTGCGTCACCGCCCGGTTGACCTCGCCGATGCCGGTGCTTTGCTCCTGGCTGGCGGCGGTGATCTGCGCCATGATGTCGGCCACTTTTTGCACCGAGGCCACCAGCAGCGTCATGGTGCTGCCGGCGTCGTTCACCAGCTTGCTGCCGGCATCGACCGTTTCCACCGAAGCGCCGATCAGTTGCTTGATCTCCTTGGCCGCCGCCGCGCTGCGCTGCGCCAGGTTGCGCACCTCCGACGCCACCACCGCAAAACCGCGCCCTTGCTCGCCGGCGCGCGCCGCTTCCACGGCGGCGTTGAGGGCCAGGATGTTGGTCTGGAAAGCGATGCCGTCGATCACGCCGATGATGTCGACGATGCGGCTGGAACTGGCTTTGATCGAGCCCATCGTATCGACCACCTGCGCCACCATCGCGCCGCCCTGCACCGCCACGGTGGAGGCGTCGGCCGCGAACTGGTTGGCGGAGCGCGCGCTGTCGGCGTTTTGCTTGACGGTGTCGGTCAATTGTTCCATCGAACTGGCGGTCTGCTCCAGCGAACTGGCCTGGGCCTCGGTGCGCGACGACAGGTCGGCATTGCCGCGTGCGATCTCGTCGGTGGCCACCAGCATCTCGTCGGTGCTGGAACGGATGCGGCCTATCATGCTGGTCAGGTTGGTGTTGATGGTGTTCATCGCATCCATCAGGTGGCCGACCTCGTCATCGCGTTCGATGCGGATGTCGTGATCCAGGTCGCCTGCCGCGATATTGCGCGCGGTATCGATCGCGTGGTCGAAGCTGAGCTTGATATGGCGGTAAATCATGAACAGGCAGAACAGCGACACGCCGACCAGCAGCGCCAGCAAGGCGATCGCGGTCCAGAACGCCATCCTGGTGCTCTGGGTCGAGCTCGCCACGGCCGCGCCGGTGCGCTGGTCCAGCAGCACCAGGAACTCGTTCACCGGCTGCATGATCTTGGCTTTGTTCTTGTGATACTGCTCGTCGTGCATGATCTTGCGCGCCATTTCCGGATCGGGCGGCCCGGTCTTGGTGAACTTGCCGCTGCCGTCGTCGAACAGGCCTTTGACGGCGTTCATGGCGATGACTTCGGTTTTCACCAGACCATCCGAATTGGCCTGCGCCTCTTTCAGCTTGCCGAATTCCTCATCGGTGAACCCGGCCTGGCGCATCAGCTCGGCCAGCGCGACGGTGTCGCCGTCGGGCGTGGGCTTGTCGATGCCGGCCGCGACGAAGTCCCAGTAGATGCGCTCGTAGTGCTGCGGCCGCGGCTTCTTGCCGTTGCGGATATCGAGGATGTCCAGGTATTCTTTTTCGTACTTGGGATCGCCGGTGACGACGTAGGTGCGGGCCAGCCGGGTCAGGTCGTCCGAGCTTTGCCGCAATTCGTCGGCCAGCAGGTAGGAGTGGTAGCGCGCCTCGTTCGCACGGTTCAGATCGCCCTCCTTGGTCGAGATGCGCACCAGCGCCCACAAGGTCAGACTGGACAGCGAGAGGCTGACCAGAAAGAACACGATGAAAATATTCTTGATAGAGAATTTGCTTTTCATGAAGGCCCCCAGTGATCGGTTCTCGGATCATTGTAGACCCAAGCGCACCAATCTGGCGCGTTCAACAGAACGGCAGGCAATACTGTTGCTTCCCGGTGATATTGATTGGCTAACGAAACCTATTCCGGCAGGCGCGCCCAATTCTGCATCGGCGCCGTTTTCATGAAATTGATCGCCAGCGCCGTCGCTTCGGGCAAGGCCTGCTTGCGCGAAGTCGCCACCACCACCCAGTCCTGGTCGTCGGTAAGCGCCTGGACGAAGTACAGGCCGAACTCAAGGTACTGAAGGTCGAATACAGTGCCGGGCGGGTGAGGCGCTTCACCGCGCGGCAAGGTTTTTGCTAACTCATAGTTCTTCAGCGAATAGTCGCGGGGTGAAAAACTCAACACCAGCAGCGCGCCGGCATCGGGATGGGCCTTGTCGAAATAGCCGTACATGCATTCTCGTGTCGTCCTTTTCACGTCCAGTATCAACGTCGTTTTGAACAGCGCTTCAAACTGCGCTATCGGAAACGGCGGGGCAAGCAGCGCGCGGCATTGCGCCATTTTAGGCGTATCTTTCGGATCGGGCGCAGGTGTCGTTTCCAGCCTGGGGCCGTCGTCCAAAGCGGCGGCCGCCGATTGCGCCTGCGCGGTGAAGGCGCACAGCGCAGCAGCGATAACCAGGGAGCGACCCAGCGCCGGTATCAATGACGTCATTCTGCAGTTCGCTCCTTGATGCGTTTCAGTTGTGCCGACTGGTAGGCGCCGAAGGCGTCGTTAAACATGCAGCGTATCAAAGGATCATCGACGATGTCGGCATCGGGCGGCGCGCCGTTGATGCGCATGTACATCGACGTCAGCGACTCGCCCAGCGCCAGGCCGGCGTACAGCTTGGCGATGGGGATTTCCGTCATCCAGGTCGGCGCCTCCTCGTCGCCGGCCAGCGCGATGTCGTCGCCGTGGATGCGGTAGCGGAACTGCTGCGCCACGCCGTCATGAGCGTAGACCGACAGCTGCCAGATGCAGGGCGTTTCGAAGTAGCTGTCCGGCGTCAGCTCCATGTCGCGGTATTTTTCGAGCAGGCCGGTGCGGCAGTAGTCCAGCGCCAGCGCGGTGTGTTCTGCGCTCAGCGGGGCGAAGTGGCGGGCGATGTCGGACGTTGGCGGCGGCGCGATATCGGCGTCGTATTGGTAGTCGACATCCTGCTCGCCGACCGGCTGCACCCATGGCAGCGGCGCGGATGGCGCCAGCCCTTGCGGCGTCAGCCCCACCGACACCGAAGGATTCAGGCGCACGACAGTTGCGCCGGGCAGCCACGCGCTGACCTCGTCGGCGAACTGGCGGTAGGTGATCGGGAACAGCGCGTGGTTGTACCAGGACCACGGCTCCTGCACGAACTGGCAGGAGCTCGGCACCACGTAGCGCGGCGCCAGCGCCTGCAACTGCTCCGGCCATTCTTCCGGCAACTGCGGCACGCCGCCCTCCGCGCGCGACGGCGCGATGACGTCGATCTCGCGCATGGTCTGGAACGGCCACAGCACCATGTCCCACGGCGCGTAGGGCTTGAGCTGCTCCAGCGTTTCCGGGTCCATCCACGAATCGACTACGTTGAGCACATTCAGTCCGGCGGCGCGGATGTGGAACATCGAATCGACATCAGAGTCCAGAGCCTTGCGCGGAATAACTTCGATCGCACCGATCTGCACCGACGCATCCACCTTCAACGGCAGCACGTTGACGAAGCCCAGTTCCCGTATCATCGCGAACAGTTCGTCGAACAGGCAGTACAGGTAGATCGGCGTATCGCGGTCGAGCAGGTCCAGGCTCTCCAGCGAACAATGATCGTCATGGAAATGCGAGATGAACACCGCATCCGGTTTCATTCCGCGTATCAGCGCATGATCGAAGCGCACATCGGGGAAGGCGTGGCAATTCCTGCTGAACGGGTTTTCAAATATGGGATCGAATGCGATCAGCGTGCCATCGCATTCGAAGACATAGCCTGCGTGCAGGATGCGGGAGATTTTTAGCGTCATCCCGCCATGTTATCACCGCAGCGGCGTCGGATAGCTGGCCGGACTGGTGTTGCCGTCGTTGTCGATGGCTTGCACGCCGAAGTAGTAGTTGTCCTTCGACAGCGGCAGCGTGAACTCGGTGGCCTTGCCGACGAACTGGCTGCCCTGCCATTCGGCCGACGAGGTGTCGCGCCAGACGATGCGGTAGCCCGCCAGGTCCGGCTCGGCGTTGGCCTGCCATACCAGCTCGGTATCGTTCTGCAGCTTGGCGGTGCGCACCTGCACCTTGGCCGGCGCGGCCGGCGCCAGCGACAGCGAAGACAAGGCCGCCGCGTTCACCCGCGCCACCTGGGCGATGTAGTTGAAGTCGTCGTACTGCGGCAGGTCGCCGATCAGCACGCCTTTCTCGGTGCGGATGTTCTGGTGCTGGTGATTGAAATCCTCGGCCGGCTCGGTGAAGCGCAGCGCCGCATAACCGCGCTCCAGGAACGGCATGTGGTCGCCGCCGCGCAGGTAGCGGTCGCGGCGCTGGATGACGTTGACCTTGAACTTCGGCACATAACGCTCGCCCGCTTCCTTCACCGCCCGCGCCAGCTGGCGCGACAGCGAATCGTTCTCGCCGCCGGTCTGGATCAAGGTGCGCACGGCGTCGCTGTTTTCCTTCTGCACCGGCAAGCCTTCGGCGAACAAGCGCACTTGCGTGTTGTCGACCTTGCCGTGCTCGTCGCGCGAGCTGCCGATAATATCGTTGGTGAACATGCCGGCGATGTTCAGGTTTTTCTGTTTGGCCTGCTCGGCCCAGTGCGCCGCGCCCAGCAAGCCCTGCTCTTCCGCCGCCACCGTCATGAACACCAGCGTGGCGTCGAATTTGTACTTGGCCATCACGCAGGCCATCTCCATCACGGCTGCGGTGCCGGAGGCGTCGTCGTTGGCGCCGGGCGCGTCGCCCTTTGCGTCCATGATGTCGGTGTTGCGCGAGTCGTAGTGGCCGCTGACCACGTACATCCGATCCACGGACGCGGGCTGCGTGCCCGGCAAGGTCGCCACCACGTTGACGATCTCGGTCGGACGGCTGATGCGCGCGGAGACCGGCGCGATGTGGCTGTCGAACGCCACTTGCAGGCGGCCGCCCTGGGACGCGCCGCAGCGCTCCAGTTCGCTCTTGATCCAGCGCCGTGCCGCGCCTATGCCTTCGGTCTCGGAGACCGTGTCCGACATCGTGTGGCGCGTGCGGAAACCAACCAGCTTGTTGATATAGCCTTCGATGCGGGCCGGAGAAATCTCCTGGACGATCTGGTCGATCTGGGCCTGGTGGCGGGCTGTGTCGGGGGTGGCCGCGACGGCGGGCACGGCGGCCAGCACGGTCAGTGCGGACAAGATGAGCGAATTTTTATGCATCTGCTGTCTCCGGTGAAATGGTCGCAATATCTTCTCACGTAACCGTGAGTAATTTACGTTCGGAAACAAATCATCAACAAAAAAACCCACCTGCGCTGAACGCGATCTTGAGCGCGTTCAGGCTGGTGGGTTTCAGCAACTGCGGAATTACTTGGCAGGCGGAGCGGCTGGCGTGGAAGCTGCTGCGGCTTTGTCGGCCTTGGCGGCTTTCGCTGCGGCCTTGTCGGCTTTGGCGGCTGCCTTGTCGGCGGCTTTATCGGCCTTGACGGCCGGTGCCGCTGCGGCCGGCGCGCCGTCCAGTGGCTTGCCGTTCACTACCAGGCCGGCTTGCGACAGCTTGACGGCGCTTTTCTCGCCGATGCCCTTCACGCGCTTCTCGAAGTCCGCCCAATCCTTGAAATCGCCTTTTTTACGCTCTTCCAGGATGGCCTTCGATTTGACCGGACCGATGCCCTTGACCGCATCCAGCGCGGCGGCGTCAGCCTTGTTGACGTCGACCTGCGCGAAAGCGAAGCCCATGGTTACGATCAGGGTCGCAACTGCCAGCAAAATTTTCTTGAACATGTCTCAATCTCCATGACGGTGGGTGAAAAGCAAGGGCGACAACCGCGCCTTGAACACCCTTAACGGCCAGCCTCGACGACGGTTGACAGAAAATCCATGAAGCTTTGATGACATCGCTCAAAGGCTGAACAACTCCTCGCGCGTGACCGTCGCCGTACCCAGCTTGCCGACCACGATGCCGCCGGCGCGGTTGGCCGTCTGCACCGCTTCATTCCAGCCCACGCCTGCGCCCAGCATGGCGGCCATGGTGGCGATCACCGTATCGCCGGCGCCGGACACGTCGAACACCTCGCGCGCCTGCGCCGGCATGTGGAATTGCTCGCCGTCGGTGTACAGGGTCATGCCCTCTTCCGAGCGGGTCAGCAACAACGCATCCAGTTTCAGTTCGGTACGCAGTTGCTGCGCCTTGGCGGTCAATTGCTCTTCGCTGTTCCAGCTGCCGACGATGCGCTTCATTTCCGATTTGTTCGGGGTCAGCACGGTGGCGCCGGCGTAGCGGGTGAAGTCGTCGCCTTTCGGGTCGACCATCACCACCTTGCCGGCGGCCCGCGCCGAAGCGATCATGTCGGCCACGTTGACCAGCGAACCCTTGGCGTAGTCCGACAGCACGATCACGTCGTAGTCGGCCAGCAGCGCCTTGAACTGCAGCAGCTTGTCGCGCAGCACGGTGTCGGTCGGCGCTTCCTCGAAGTCGATGCGCACCATCTGCTGCTGGCGGCCGATCACGCGCAGCTTGATGATGGTGGAAATCGCCTCGTCGCGCTTCAGGTAGCTGTGGATGCCGCCGCTTTGCAGCATCTGCTCCACTTCGTTGCCGGCTTCGTCGGCGCCGACCACGCCCAGCAGGCCGGCGCGCGCGCCCAGCGCTGCGGCGTTGCGCGCCACGTTGGCGGCGCCGCCCAGGCGCGCTTCGCGCTTCTCGATGCGAACGATAGGCACCGGCGCTTCCGGCGAAATGCGGCTGACATCGCCGAACCAGTAACGGTCCAGCATGACATCGCCTACCACCAGGATGCGCACTTTATCCAGTGCCGGTGCTTGATAAGTCGTGACGTTGGTGCTCACAGATACCTCGTTTAAACGCGGGTCAGGATGGAACGGCCGATGCCGTGGTATTCAAAGCCTGCTTCGGCCATCACTTCCGGCTCGAACAGGTTGCGGCCGTCGAAGATGATGGCTTGCTTCAGCGACGACTTGATGCGGTCGAAGTCCGGGCTGCGGAAGGCCTTCCATTCGGTGACGATCACCAGCGCCTCGGCGCCGGTCAGCGTGTCCATCGGCGTGGTGGCGAAACGGATGCGCGTCATTTCGTCGGCAGTCAGGTCCAGCTCCAGCACGCGCCTGGCTTCGGTCATCGCCACCGGGTCGTAGACCGCCACCGTCGCGCCGCCGTCCAGCAGCTGCTTGACCAGCACGCGGGCCGGGGCTTCGCGCATGTCGTCGGTGTTCGGCTTGAAGGCCAGGCCCCAGATGGCGAAGTGCTTGCCGCTCAAATCCTCGCCGAAGCGCTTGACCACTTTCTGGCCCAGCACCAGCTTTTGCTTGTCGTTGACCGCTTCCACCGCGCGCAGGATCAGCAGGTCCTGGTCGTACTGGCGCGCGGTGCGCTCCAGCGCCTGCACGTCTTTCGGGAAGCAGGAACCACCGTAGCCGGCGCCGGCGTACAGGAAGCTGTGGCCGATGCGCGGATCGGAACCGATGCCGTGGCGGACCGCCTCGATGTCCACACCCACCTGGTCGGCCAGGTTGGCCAGTTCGTTCATGAACGAGATGCGGGTCGCCAGCATGGCGTTGGCGGCGTACTTGGTGAACTCGGCCGAGCGCACGTCCATCCAGAAGGTGCGTTCGTGGTTGCGGTTGAACGGCGTGTACAGTTTCTTCATCAGGCCGTGGGCCTTCTCGCCTTCCGGCGTGCTGTCGCAGCCGATGACGATGCGGTCGGGACGCATGAAGTCTTCCACCGCCGCGCCCTCTTTCAGGAACTCGGGATTCGACACCACCGAGAACTTGGAGGCGTCGCCGCGCGTGGCCAGCTCAGCCTGCACGGCGGCCTTGACGCGGTCGGCGGTGCCGACCGGCACGGTCGACTTGTCGACGATGACCTTGAACTCGGTCATGTACTTGCCGATATTCTTGGCGGCGGCCAGCACGTATTGCAGGTCGGCCGAGCCGTCTTCGTCCGGCGGCGTGCCGACGGCGATGAATTGCAGGCAGCCGTGGGCGACCGAGGCCGCGACGTCGGTGGAGAACTGCAGACGGCCGGCGGCGCGGTTGCGCGCGACCACTTCTTCCAGGCCCGGCTCATGGATAGGGATGCCGCCGTTGTTCAGCAGGTCGATTTTCTTCTGGTCGACGTCGAGGCAGAAAACGTCGTTACCCAGTTCGGCGAGGCAAGCGCCGGTGACGAGGCCTACATAGCCGGTGCCGATGATGGTGATTTTCATGTTGGTGCTCTTCTTAATTCATGACGTTGAGTTCTTCGGTGCGGCGCGGCGGGTAGGTCTCCCAGCGGCTGCATCCCGGGCACTGCCAGTAGAACTGGCGCGCCTTGAAACCACAGTGGCTGCACTGATAGCGCGCCAGCTTCTGCGTATAACCGTGTACCAGGTTCTTCACCATCGACAGTTCAGGCACCAGGTTGGCCGGCGCATCCATCAGGCGCGCCTCCAGCAATTTGTCCAGGCCCAGCAGGGTCGGCGTGCGGCGCAGCTCATTGCTGACCAGCTGCTTGGCGGCGTCCACGCCGTCCAGCTCCAGCACCGCCTTGTACACCACTTCGATCAGGTCGATCGACGAAGCCTGTTCCAGATACGATTTGAGCAGGTTGACGCCTTCCTGCGGACGGCCGACCTTGCGGTAGGCATCCATGATGCGCTGCGCCACCAGCGCCGTATGCGGCACGCTGATCTGCTCGACGCGGCGCCAGGTCAGCAGCGCGGCTTCGACCTCGCCCTGCGCCAGCTGGGCATCGCCGCTCAGCATGGTGGCGCGCACATTGACGCGGTCCGCCTGCAGCGACTTCTCCAGCAGCGGCAAGGCTTGTTCCGGATGCATGTGCACCAGCGCGTCCTGCGCCAGCTCGCAGTAGAACTGCGCGATTTCCTTCTGGCGCGAACCGGCGCCCGATTCCTGCAAGCCCAGCGCCGCCTCGATGGCGCGCGGCCATTCCTTTTCGCGCTGGAAGATCTCCAGCAGCGCGCGGCGCGCCTGCACGGCGTACTGGCCGCTGACCATGGCGTTGAAGGTTTCCTCGGCACGATCCAGCAGGCCGGCCTTCAGGTAATCCATGCCCAGTTCATATTGCGCATGCTC
This sequence comes from Duganella sp. S19_KUP01_CR8, assembly GCF_036688705.1. NCBI lineage: Bacteria > Pseudomonadati > Pseudomonadota > Betaproteobacteria > Burkholderiales > Oxalobacteraceae > Duganella > Duganella sp. S19_KUP01_CR8. Next base: position 43,990 of record NZ_JAQQPR010000019.1, read on the forward strand.
CTTCTGCTCCTGCGGCAGGTCGGGACGCGACAGCAGGTTCTGGTGCACGCGGATGGCGCGTTCGGTCTCGCCGCGGCGGCGGAACAGATTCCCCAGCGCGAAGTGCATGTCGGCCGTTTCCGGGTCCATGCGGACGATCTCGATGAAGGCGTCGATGGCCTTGTCCGGCTGCTCGTTGAGCAGGAAGTTCAAGCCCTTGAAATAACCGCGCGGCAGCGTGCGCGATTCCGACACCAGTTGACGTATATCGACGCGCGCGGCGACCCAACCCAGTCCGAAGAAGACCGGGATCCCCAATAACCACCAGAGTTCGAATTCCATGCTTTGTATTTTTTATTGTGCGTTTATTGTGTATTGACGCTGTCCGGCTGCGGCTGGGCGTTGGCTTGCAGCGCGGTCGATTGCAGCGTGGTGATCGTGGTTTTGTGCTTGTTCGTTTCGCGGCGGTGGCGGAACACGGTCGGCGTCAGTGCCAGCACGCCCAGGAAGGCGCCGGCCACAAAGAAGCCCAGCAGCATCAGGACCAGCGGTCCGTGCAGATCGTAGTGAAGGAAGAAATGCAGATCGACTTCCTGCGTGTTCTTCAGGGCAAAGCCAAAAAACAGGACGAAAAGAACGAATCCAATAATCGTGGATATGAATTTCATTAGCCAGGTTTCCTGTTCAGTATTTCTAAAAAAAAGCGGCATCCGTAGACGCCGCTTTTATTTTAACTCATCAGACGCTTCAGTCCTCAATGATCGGTTGCCCGACCATCGCATCAACCCGCTCGCGCAATTGCTTGCCCGGCTTGAAGTGAGGCACCCGTTTTTCGGGCACCATCACTTTGTCGCCCGACTTCGGATTACGTCCGATACGCGGTGGCCGGCTATTCAGAGCAAAACTGCCAAAACCGCGGATCTCGATGCGTTGACCGGTCGCCAGGGCGTTGGTCATCGCATCCAGAATGGTCTTGACGGCATACTCCGCATCTTTGGCCACCAGCTGAGAATAACGCTCAGCCAGGCGGTTGATCAATTCGGACTTAGTCATCGACTAGTTCTTAGTTCTTGTTATCGAACTTGGCTTTCAACAGCGCGCCCAGGCTGGTGGTGCCCGAAGCTGCGTTGTTGTCGGTCGCTGCCATTTTCTGCATGGCTTCCTGGGTCTCGACATTGTCTTTCGCTTTGATCGACAGCTGGATGCTGCGAGCTTTGCGATCGATGTTGATGACCAGGGCTTCAACGGAATCGCCAACCTTCAGGTGGGTACCGGCATCTTCCACGCGGTCGCGGGAGATTTCGGATGCACGCAGGTAGCCTTCAACTTCTTCGGACAGTTGGATCACGGCGCCTTTAGGCTCAACCGATTTAACGGTGCCGGTTACCAGTGCGCCCTTGTCGTTCATGGCTGCGAAGTTGTTGAATGGATCGCCTTCCAGTTGCTTGACGCCCAGGGAAACGCGCTCGCGCTCAACGTCGATGGCCAGAACGATGGCTTCCAGTTCGTCACCTTTCTTGAAGCGACGCACGGCTTCTTCGCCGGTTTCGGTCCAGGACAGGTCGGACAGGTGTACCAGGCCGTCGATGTTGCCGGCCAGGCCGATGAACACGCCGAAGTCGGTGATCGATTTGATCGCGCCACGGACTTTATCGCCCTTCTTGTGGGTAACGCCGAAGTCATCCCATGGATTTGCTTTGCACTGTTTCATGCCCAGCGAAATACGGCGACGCTCTTCGTCGATTTCCAGAACCATCACTTCAACTTCGTCGCCCAGCTGGACAACTTTGTTTGGAGCGACGTTTTTGTTGGTCCAATCCATTTCGGAAACGTGAACCAGGCCTTCGATGCCCTGTTCAACTTCAACGAACGCGCCGTAGTCGGTCAGGTTCGTTACTTTACCGAACAGACGGGTGCTTTGTGGGTAACGACGGGACAGACCGGTCCAAGGATCGTCGCCCAGTTGCTTGACGCCCAGGGACACACGGTTCTTCTCTTGATCGTACTTCAGAACCTTGGCGGTGATTTCCTGGCCAACGGTCAGCACTTCCGATGGGTGACGCACACGACGCCATGCCAGGTCGGTGATGTGCAGCAGGCCGTCGATACCGCCCAGATCCACGAACGCGCCGTAGTCGGTGATATTTTTGACGACGCCGGTAACCACGGTGCCTTCTTTCAGGGTTTCCATCAGTTTCTGACGCTCTTCGCCCATCGAAGCTTCGATGACGGCGCGGCGGGACAGAACCACGTTGTTACGCTTGCGATCCAGTTTGATCACTTTGAATTCGAGGGTCTTGCCTTCGAATGGGGTGGTGTCTTTAACTGGACGGGTGTCAACCAGGGAGCCTGGCAGGAACGCGCGGATGCCGTTGGTCAGAACGGTCAGGCCGCCCTTGACTTTACCATTGACGGTACCGACGACGATTTCGCCCGATTCCATTGCTTTTTCCAGTGCCAGCCACGAAGCCAGACGCTTGGCTTTGTCGCGCGACAGGATGGTATCGCCGAAACCGTTTTCCAGCGATTCGATCGCCACGGAAACGAAGTCGCCTACTTTGACTTCCAGTTCGCCGTGGTCGTTCTTGAATTCTTCAACAGGGATGAATGCTTCCGATTTCAGGCCGGCGTTGACGATCACGAAGTTGTGATCCAGACGAACGACTTCAGCCGAGATCACTTCGCCCGAACGCATGTCTTGACGCGACAGGGATTCTTCGAAGAGGGCTGCAAAACTTTCCATATTAGACATTGTAACTTCCAGGTTACCAACAAGGCTCGCGATATGCGACTTCAGTTGGGTTAGGGTTAATAAACGTTGCGGACATCAGAGCGACCGCAACACCAGCTATTTACCGATGGCCGCATACCACTGCAACACCTGGGCAACCGCTTCATCAGCGGTCAAATTCGAGGTATCGAGCACATGCGCCCCCTCTGCGGGGACCAGCGGCGCGATGGTCCGGTTCGTATCCCGATCGTCACGCGCCTGCAAATCCATCAGTAGGTCTTCCATATTAGCAGAAATTCCTTTGCCAATCAATTGCTTATAGCGGCGTTCCGCACGGGCCGCCACACTGGCGGTCAAAAACACCTTCAACACGGCGTTCGGGAAGATCACCGAGCCCATGTCGCGGCCGTCGGCCACCACGCCGGGAGCCTTGCGGAATCCCAGCTGCAGCCCCAGCAGCGCGTGGCGCACTGCGTGGAATGTTGCAATTTTTGAAGCGGTGTTGCCGACCTCCTCGGCACGGATGGCCTCGCTGACGTTTTCGTGCGACAGGATGATGTCGCCGCCCTGGAAACTGCACTGCAGGTGCTCGGCCAGCTTGGCCAGCGCGTGCTCGTCGTTCAGGTCGGTGCCGCGGCGGATGGCCGACAGCGCCGTCAAACGGTACAGGGCACCCGAATCCAGGTAGTGGAAGCCGAGCTTATCGGCGACGCGATGCGCGACAGTGCCCTTGCCGGATGCGGTAGGGCCGTCGATGGTGATGACTGGAATTGCGGAAGTTACCATTTAATCTACTTTATTTATTTTGCTATAGCGGCAAATGCCGCGAAATACTCGGGGAAGGTCTTGCCCACGCATTTAGGATCGTTGATGCGCATGACATTACCCTTGCGCGCGGCGCCGTCCAGCGACACCAGCGAGAAGCACATCGCCATGCGGTGATCGTCGTAGGTGTCGATAGTAGCAGGCGTGATGACGGCAGGCGGCGTGACCTTGATGTAGTCGGCCCCCTCCTCCACGATGGCGCCGACCTTGCGCAGCTCGATCGCCATGGCGGCGATGCGGTCGGTTTCCTTGACCCGCCAGCTGGCGATGTTGCGCAGCGTGCTGGTGCCGTCGGCGTACAGCGCGGCGATGGCGATGGTCATCGCCGCATCGGGGATGTGGTTGAAGTCGGCGTCGATGGCTTTCAGCACGCCGTTCGATTTGGCCTCGATCCAGTTGTCGCCCATGGTGATCTGCACGCCCATCTGCTCCAGCGCGGCGGCGAAGCGCACGTCGCCCTGGATGCTGTCCTTGCCCACGCCTTCGACCCGCACCGGGCCGCCGGCGATCGCGCCGGCCGCCAGGAAGTAGGACGCCGACGAGGCATCGCCTTCGACGTGGATGGTGCCCGGCGACTGGTAGACCTGGCCGGGCTGGATGGTGAACGACTCCCAGCCGTTCTGCTCGACCGTCACGCCGAAGCGGCGGATCAGGTTCAGCGTGATTTCGATGTAGGGCTTGGAGATCAGCTCGCCGACCACGTCGATGGAGATCGCGTGTTCGCGCGCCATCAGCGGCGCCACCATCAGCAGCGCGGTCAGGAACTGGCTGGACACATCGCCGCGCACCGACAGGCGCTGCGCGTGGATCTTGCCCTGCTTGATGTGCAGCGGCGGGAAGCCTGGGTTGCCGGTGTATTCGACGTTGGTGCCGGCGGCGTTCAGCGCATCGACCAGGTCGCCGATCGGACGCTCGTGCATGCGCGGCACGCCGTGCAGCGTGTAGTCGCCGCCGATCACGGCCAACGCCGCGGTCAGCGGACGGATCGCGGTGCCGGCGTTGCCCATGAAGAGATCGGCCGATTTGTTCGGCAGCACGCCGGCCACGCCCTTGACGTGGTGGATGGTGCCGGTGGCGGTTTTCTCTTCGGTCCACTGCACGCCCAGCGAGCGCAGCGCGGCCAGCATGACGGCCGTGTCGTCCGAGGCCAGCAGGTCGACGATGGCGACGTCGCCCTGCGATAGCGCGGACAACAGCAGGATGCGGTTGGAGATGGATTTGGAGCCTGGCAGGCGCACCGCGCCTTGAACATGGGCGACGGGTTGGAGATCGATAAATTCGTGGTTCATGCTGTTCCGTTCTAAAGTGTGCGGCGCCCGCAAAACCCGCACTGCGCGGCGGCCGGGGTCTGACCCCACGGGGTCAGCCCCCTTGGTTTGCGGGGTTCGGCGGCGCCTCGGCCGCCTCGATCGCTGTAATCCACTGGTGGCGGGCGCGCTGGGCGTTGCTGTACACGCTCTCCAGCCCTGCCCCGTCACCGGCGGCCAGACGGGCGCGCAGGCCCGTCAATTGTGCCAGATAAGCATCCAGCTCCGTCAACAACGCCGACTGGTTGGCCAGGCTAATGTCGCGCCACATTTCGGGCGACGATCCCGCGATCCTTGTGAAATCGCGGAAGCCGCTGGCCGCATACTGGAACAGTAAATCTGCATGCGGTTTGTTCGCGATGTCGTCCACCAGCGCATACGCCAGCAAATGCGGCAAATGGCTTACGGCGGCAAACACCTTGTCATGTTCTTGCGGCGTCAAACGATGGATGATCGCATCGCAGGCGCGCCACGCGGCCGCCACACGCTCGACATCCACCGCCGCGTTTTCATCCAATGCCGTCAGCACCACCTTCTTGCCGACGTACAGATCGTCGATCGCCGCCTCGGGACCATTGGTCTCGCGGCCGGCGATCGGATGGCCCGGCACGAACTGGGCGATCTTGCCGCCCAGCGCGCGCCGCGCCGAGGCCACCACGTCGCACTTGGTGCTGCCGGCGTCGGTGACCACGGTACCAGGCTGCAAATGCGGCGCAAGCGCCGCCAGGATCGCTTCGGTCTGCGCCACCGGCGCGGCCAGCAGCACCAGGTCGGCGCCGTCCAGCGCCTCGGCCATCGTGCAGCCGCCACCGCCCGCATCGGCTACACCGATGACGTCGATGATGCCCAACTCCTGCGCGCGTTTCAGCGAGGCGGCGGACCGCCCCATGCCGACCACGCTGCCGACGGCGCCGGCCTTCTTCAGCGACCGCGCAAACGATCCGCCGATCAGGCCCACGCCAAAGATGACGACCTTGTTCAACATTCTTACTCCGCCAATGCCTTGGTCAGCGCCGCGATCAGCACCGCGTTCTCCTGCGGCAGGCCGATGGAAATGCGCAGCCACTCCGGCAGGCCGTAGTTACCGACCGGACGCACGATCACGCCCTGCTTCAACAGCGCCAGGTTGACGCGCGCGCCGGCGCCCGCATCGTCGCCGACCTTGACCAGCACGAAATTGCCGTACGACGGCACATACTGCAGGCCCAGTTTGTCGAACGCCTCGGTGAACTGCTGGTAGCCGGCGGCGTTGTTGGTCGCGCTCTGCGCCAGGAAGGCCTTGTCGTTGAGCGCCGCGATGGCCGCTGCCTGCGCCATCGAGTTGACGTTGAACGGCTGGCGGATGCGGTTCATCAGGTCCGTCAACGCCGGCTGGGCGATGCCGAAGCCCACGCGCAAACCGGCCAGGCCGTAAGCCTTGGAGAAGGTGCGCGAGACCAGCAGGTTGGGATACTTCTTGACCCAGGAAGCCGATTCGAACTGGTTTTCTTGCGCCAGGAATTCGTTGTAGGCCTCGTCCAGCACCACCACCACATTGGCCGGCACCTGGTCCAGGAAGGCCTGGATGTCGGCGGCCGGGATGAAGGTGCCGGTCGGGTTGTTCGGGTTGGCGATGAAGACCAGGCGCGTGTCGTCCTGGATCGCGGCCAGCATGGCCGGCAGGTCATGGCCGTAGTCCTTGGCCGGGACCACGATGTGGCGCGCACCGACGCCCTGGGTCGCCAGCGCGTACACGGCGAACGAGTACTGCGAGTACACCACCGACTGGCCGCGCTCAACGAAGGCGTGGGCGGCGATTTCCAGGATGTCGTTGCTGCCATTGCCCAGCGTGATCCACTCGGCCGGCACGTCGTAGCGCTTGGACAGCGCGCCCTTCAAGTCGAAACCGTTGGCGTCCGGGTAGCGGCCCAGGTCCGCGGCGGCGGCGGTCATCGCCTGCACTGCCGACGGCGGCACGCCGAACGGGTTCTCGTTCGACGCCAGCTTGACGATGGCTGCTTCATCGAGGCCAAATTCGCGCGCGACTTCCGCAATCGGTTTGCCGGCCTGGTAAGGAGCGATAGCGCGGACGTATTCGGGGCCGTAGTTCTTGGGCATGATCTCTCTCTATTTTGAAGTGAAAATTAGGTCAGGCTGACCGGGTAGGAACCCAGCACCTTGAAGAAGGCGGCATTGCCTTGCAATTCTTCCAGCGCCTTGGCCACGCCTTCGTCCTGCACATGGCCTTCGACGTCGACGTAGAAGTAGTACTCCCACGTGCCGGTGCGGGCCGGGCGCGACTCGAAGCGCGTCATCGACACATTGTGGCGGGCCAGCGAACCAAGCAGGCGGTAGATCGAACCGGCCTTGTGCGGCGCGGCCAGCGCCAGCGAGGTGCGGTCCTTGCCCGACGGGCCGGCCTGCAACTGGCCGATCACGGCGAAGCGGGTGCGGTTGTGCGGATCGTCCTGGATGTTGGCCTTGACCGTGCCCAGGCTGTAGCGCACGCCCGCGCGCTCGCCGGCGATGGCGGCGATGCTGTGGTCGTCGCGCGCCATGCGGGCCGCCTCGGCGTTGGACGAGACGGCGCGGCGCTCGATGTCCGGGTAGTTGTTGTTCAGCCAGATCTGGCACTGCGCCAGCGCCTGCGCGTGGGCGCAGATGGCGGTGACGCCGTCCATATTGCCGGTGCCGGTCAGCAGGCTGTGGCGCACCGCCAGCGACACTTCGCCGCTGATCGACAGCGAGGTATGCAGCAGCAGGTCCAGCGTGCGGCCGATGGCGCCTTCGGTCGAGTTCTCGACCGGCACCACGCCGAATTCGGCGGTGCCGGCCTCGGTGGCGCGGAACACTTCGTCGATCGACGAGCAAGGCAGCACATCGACGGCGGTGCCGAACTGCTGGTACGCGGCCTGCTCGGTGTAGGTGCCGGCCGGGCCGAGGAAGGCGATGGTGACGCGTTTCTCCAGCGAGCGGCAGGCGGACATGATCTCGCGCCAGATGGTTTGCAGCTCGGTGTCGCCCATCGGCCCGGGATTGCGCTCGGCCACGCCGCGCAGCACCTGCGCCTCGCGTTCGGGACGGAATACCGGGGCGTTGGTCTCGGCCTTGACGTGGCCGACCTGCTGCGCCACTTTGGCGCGCTGGTTCAACAGGTCGAGGATCTGGGCATCGATGGCGTCGATCTGCTCGCGCAAGGGTGTCAGTTTGTCGTTCATGATGGGTTTATTTTCCGGTGCCCGCACTGGCGGCGAATTCGTTCAAGTAGTCTACGAGCGCTTGCACGCCCTCGATAGGCATCGCGTTGTAGATCGATGCGCGCATACCGCCGACGGACTTGTGGCCCTTCAGTTGCAGCAGGCCGCGCGCTTTGGCGCCGGCCAGGAATGCTTCATTCCGACTTTCATCCTTCAGGTAGAAGGGAACGTTCATGCGCGAGCGGCTGGTTTTCGCTACGCGGGTCTGGTAAAAATCGCTGGCGTCCAGCGCGTCGTACAGCAGCTTGGCCTTGGCGATGGCGCGTTGCTCCATCTCGGCCACGCCGCCCTGCTGCTTCAGCCATTGGAACACCAGGCCGGCGATGTAGATGCCGTAGGTGGGCGGCGTGTTGTACATCGATTCGTTGTCGGCCACCAGCTTGAAGTCGAACGCCGACGGGCAGGCCGGCAGCGCCTTGCCCAGCAGGTCTTCGCGCACGATGACGATGGTGACGCCGGCCGGGCCGATGTTCTTCTGGGCGCCGGCGAAAATCAGGCCGTACCTGGAGACGTCGATGCGGCGCGACAGGATGTGCGAGGACATGTCGGCCACCAGCAGCACGCCTTCCTGCGCTGCCGGCACGCCGGCGTCGAAGTCGAACTCGATGCCGTCGATGGTCTCGTTGGTGCACAAGTGCAGATAGGCGGCGCCGGGCGTGAGCTTCCACTCCGACTGCGGCGGCACCGACGTCATCGACGAGGCGGCGACGTTCACGTTGGCGTACTTGGCGGCTTCCTTGATGGATTTGCCCGACCACGAACCGGTATGGATGAAATCGATGGTCGCTGGCTGCGGCTTGTGGCCGACGAGGTTCAGCGGCACCAGGGCGTTCTGCGACAATCCGCCGCCCTGCATGAACAAGATCTTGTAGTTGTCCGGTACTGCCAGCAGCTCGCGCAGATCGCGCTCGGCCGCCTTGTAAATCGAAATAAACTCCGGTCCGCGGTGGCTCATCTCCATGACAGACATGCCGCTGCCATGCCAGTCCAGCATTTCGGCAGCGGCTTGCGCCAGCACTTCCTTCGGCAATACGGCGGGGCCGGCGGAAAAATTATAGATATGAGTCACGTTGCGGTCCTTATTTGGTGGCTTGTTTTTGTTCCTGCAGTTTCTGGATCAGCGGCGTGATGCGGCGCGCCGCGACCTGCTGGCCGATCTGCATCGCCTCGGCCGTCAGCTTGGGCATGGTGGCCAGCATCTTGGCGCCGATCGGGGTGCGGTAGAAAGCGGCGATCTGTTTCAGCTCGTCGGCGCTGTAGGTGCGCGCGTACAGCGGCAAGGTTTCGGTCAGGATGTCCTCGATCAGGGCCGGATCGTTCATCGCGCCCTGCAGCACGCCGACGGCGGCCGGCAGCTCGGTATCCAACTTGGCCAGCTCCTGCTGTTTCTGCTCGGGCGTGCTCTTCGGGTTGCCCTTGATGGCCGCCTCGGCGCCGGCGCGCATCGACTGGCCGATGCCCTGCGACATCTGCTGCATCACGCCGGTCATCAGCGTGCGGTAGTTCATCGCGTCGAACAGTTCTTTCGCGGCCGCCGTGGAGGCGGCGTCGGCCTGCGCGAACGCGGGAGCGCTGACCAGGGCGAACGCGGCAACGATACTTGCTACAATTTTTTTCATAGTCGTCTCAAAAGTTCGTTCGAAAATAAAAAGCGGGATCAGTCTTATTGTCGCATTTATCCGCGCAATAAACCTGACCCCGCTCTCCCCGGACCTGGGTCCGGGGCGGTGTGTGCTAGGACTTACTCAGCAGGAGCTTCGTCTGGCTGAGCGTCGTCCGGCTTGGCGTCAGGACCCGGTTCCAGCTCGACTTCGTCGATATCGGTCTCCACCACGCGTTGCAGGCCCGACAGCTTGGTGCCGTCTTCGACCGCGATCAGGGTCACGCCTTGCGTGGCGCGGCCCATCTCGCGGATCTCGGAAACGCGGGTGCGTATCAGCACGCCGCCGGTGGTGATCAGCATGATTTCGTCGGTCGAATCGACCAGCGTCGCCGCCACTACCCTGCCGTTACGCTCGGAGGTCTGGATCGCGATCATGCCCTTGGTGCCGCGGCCGTGGCGGGTGTACTCGGTGATCGGAGTACGCTTGCCGAAGCCGTTCTCGGTTGCCGTCAGCACCGATTGCTGCTCGTTTTCCGCCACCAGCAGCGCGATCACGCGCTGGCCTTCGTCCAGGTTCATGCCGCGCACGCCGCGGGCGTTGCGGCCCATCGGACGCACATCGTTCTCGTCGAAGCGCACCGCCTTGCCGGCGTCGGAGAACAGCATCACGTCATGCTGGCCGTCGGTCAGCGCGGCGCCGATCAGGAAGTCGCCCTCGTCCAGGTCGACCGCGATGATGCCGGCCTTGCGTGGATTGCTGAAGTCCTTCAGCGGCGTCTTCTTCACGGTGCCCAGGCTGGTCGACATGAACACGTAGTGGTCTTCAGGGAAGACGCGGTTATCGCCGGACAGCGGCAGGATAACGGTGATCTTCTCATTGTCCGCCAGCGGGAACATGTTGACGATAGGCTTGCCGCGCGAGTTGCGCGAACCTTGCGGCACTTCCCATACCTTGAGCCAGTACATGCGGCCGCGGTTGGAGAAGCACAGGATGTAGTCGTGCGTGTTGGCGATGAACAGCTGGTCGATCCAGTCTTCTTCTTTGGTCGCCATGGCCTGCTTGCCGCGTCCGCCGCGTTTCTGCGCGCGGTACTCGGTGATCGGCTGCGCCTTCATATAGCCGGTGTGCGACAGGGTCACCACCATGTCCTGCGGCGTGATCAGGTCTTCGGTGCCGAGGTCGGTCGCGTTGTGCTCGATGTTGGAGCGGCGCGGATCCTTCTGCGGGTCGCCGAATTCGTTGACCACGTGGGTCATCTCGTCGGTGATGATGGTGGTCACGCGTTCCGGCTTGGACAGGATGTCCAGCAGGTCGGCGATCTCGGCCATCACGTCCTTGTATTCGTTGACGATCTTGTCCTGTTCCAGGCCGGTCAGGCGTTGCAGGCGCATCTGCAGAATCTCTTGCGCCTGGTCGTCGGACAGCTTGTACATGCCGTCCTGCTGCATGCCGTAGTGTTTCGGCAGGTGCTCCGGACGGAAGGCATCGATGCCGCCGATGGTGGTGCCGTCGGCGGTGCGGGCCAGCATCTCGCGCACCAGCGACGAATCCCAGGAACGTTCCATCAGGCCGGTTTTCGCGACCGGCGGGGTCGGCGCGGCCTTGATGATGGCGATGAAGTCGTCGATATTGGCCAGTGCCACGGCCAGGCCTTCCAGCACGTGGCCGCGCTCGCGCGCCTTGCGCAGCTCGAACACGGTGCGGCGCGTGACCACTTCGCGGCGGTGCGACAGGAAGCACTGCAGCATTTCCTTCAGGTTCAGCAGGCGCGGCTGGCCGTCGACCAGCGCCACCATGTTCATGCCGAAGGTGTCCTGCAATTGCGTCTGCTTGTACAGGTTGTTGAGCACCACTTCCGGCACTTCGCCGCGCTTCAGCTCGATGACCACGCGCATGCCCGACTTGTCGGACTCGTCGCGGATGTCGGAAATGCCTTCGAGCTTCTTGTCGCGCACGTTTTCGGCGATGCGTTCCAGCAGCGATTTCTTGTTGACCTGGTACGGCAGCTCGTCAACGATGATGGCCGTGCGGCCGCCGTCCTTGCCGTACTCTTCGTAGTGGGTCTTGGCGCGCATCACCACGCGGCCGCGGCCGGTGCGGTAGCCGTCGCGCACGCCGGAGACGCCGTAGATGGTGCCGCCGGTCGGGAAGTCCGGCGCCGGGATCAGTTCGATCAGCTCGTCGATCGAGCAGGTCGGATTGCGCAGCACGTGCAGCGCGCCGGCGATCACTTCGTGCAGATTGTGCGGCGGGATGTTGGTCGCCATGCCGACCGCGATACCGGACGAGCCGTTAATCAGCAGGTTCGGGATGCGGGTCGGCAGCACCGTCGGTTCTTTTTCCTTGCCGTCGTAGTTGGGCTGGAAGTCGACGGTTTCCTTGTCGATGTCGGCCAGCAGCTCGGCGGAAATCTTGTCCAGGCGGCACTCGGTGTAACGCATCGCCGCGGCGCCGTCGCCGTCGACCGAACCGAAGTTGCCCTGGCCGTCGACCAGCATGTAGCGCAGCGAGAAGTCCTGCGCCATCCGGACCAGCGTGTCGTAAATCGACGCGTCGCCGTGCGGGTGGTACTTACCCATCGTCTCGCCCACCACACGGGCGCATTTGACGTAAGGGCGATTCCACACGTTGTTCATTTCGTGCATCGCGAAGAGGACCCGGCGGTGCACCGGCTTGAGGCCGTCGCGCACGTCCGGCAAGGCGCGGCCGACGATCACGCTCATGGCGTAATCGAGGTAGCTCTTGCGCATCTCTTCTTCGAGGGAAATAGGGATTGTTTCTTTTGCGAATTGATCCATTGGCGGGTCGACTGATCTTTGACTGTGGTTTATTAAGCAATGTATGCCGCACTTACTGCATTTCTAGCGTCGCCCCTCACTACGGACAGGCAAGCGTGCGATTTTAGCATGCGCGCACAGCAACCAGCACAATTCCGGCGCAGCCCCGCTACGACAGGGAGCGCGCACGTTGTAACGCCATGTAATATTCATGACACATTACTCAATTATTATCGATAATCACGTTGCAACAAAACAACATTTTGGTCGGAATCAAAAAGGAGTCGTGTTGGACCCTTTTCACGACCAAACATAGCTTGTGGCAAAATGGATTAGAAGTTAATTGCTCGTTTCGCAATCGGGAGACAGGCGTGACGCCCCTGCGTGGTAGAATTCGCCCCACGTATTACTACGTCGCGCAGTTTTTCTGCGGATATCACCCCCGAAAGGAAGAAAAATATGAAAAAACTGATTTCGATGTTGGCCGTATCGGCTGCATTCGCTGGTTCGGCTATCGCACAAACCGCTCCAACCGCTCCTCCGTATGCTCCAGTTACCCAGGACATCAAGGCAGCAACCCCTAAGAGCGCATACGTTCAGGATGCTCGCGGCGTTATCGCCCGCGACCCGTTCGGCCTGTGCTGGCGCACCGGCTACTGGACCCCGGCTGATGCCGTTCCAGGTTGCGATCTGCCACTGTGCGTCGAGCCAGAGAAACTGGTTGACGGCAAGTGCGTCGCTCCAGTCGTTCCAGCTGCACCAGCTCCAGCAGCACCAGCGCCGGCACCGGCACCTAAGCCAGTCGTCGCCGTGCCTACCGCACAAAAAGTCAGCTTCGCAGCCGACGCGTTCTTCGACTTCGACAAAGCCGTTCTGAAACCAGAAGGCAAGGCGAAACTGGACGACGTGACCTCGAAACTGGGTTCGATCAACCTGGAAGTCATCATCGCCGTCGGCCACACCGACTCCGTTGGTAGCGATGAATACAACCAGAAGCTGTCGGTACGCCGCGCTGAAGCCGTCAAAGCCTACATCATCTCCAAAGGCGTTGAAGCCAACCGCGTGTACACCGAAGGCAAAGGCGAGAAGCAACCTGTAGCAGACAACAAAACTGCTGAAGGCCGCGCCAAGAACCGTCGCGTAGAAATCGAAGTCGTCGGCACCAGCAAGTAAGCCGCCGCACTTTCCGGCCCGCCACGGCGGGCCGTGCAATGCCGTTCAGGTCATGCCTGAACGGCATTTTTTTTCGCCAACCCTTCCCAAAAATCAACAATAGTTGTGGCGGGCGCGCATCAATTCAAGAATATAAGTGTAAAAAACAAAACTAAATTATCCTATTGGTAATATATTTTGCTATCCTAGTGATGACACATAATCAAATGTGTTACTGATACACAACCCTAGGGGATCATAAAATGAAATCAGTTATCGCAGCTTTCTGCATCACCGCAGCAATGGCAGCCGCGTCCGCACAAGCGAGCTCGGTTGATCTGTCGACCTTCGCCGTGTCCGGCAGCGGCGTGACCAGCACCAACTACGCATCAGTCTCCGGCACCTCGTCGGTCAGCGGCGCCGTAACGGGCATGACTTCGTTCGACTGGAATTTCACCGCCGGCGACTACATGCCGTATAACGACTACTCGTTCTTCATCACCACCGCCAGCGGCACCGTCTACCTGTCGAATGTCGCCGCGGTCGGCGACTTCGGCACCACCGGCTGGCAGACCTACACGCTGGGCACGCCGTATTCCGGCGTGGTGACGTTTGGCGTGGCCAACGATCAAGACGGCATCAATCCGTCGCACCTGGAAGTGCGCAACGTCATGGCCGTGCCGGAACCTGAAACCTATGCAATGATGCTGGCCGGCCTGGCCATGGTCGGCGCCATCGCGCGCCGCCGCGCCCGCGCCGCCGCCTGACGCCATCAGTGCGCCGTATCCGATGCCGCCCGGCGCCAGCCCGGCGGCATTTTTATTGGCTGCGCAAACGTCGCGGCGGGAGTATTTTTGTGGCCGCTGCTTTAGAATAGCGGCATGCCCACACCAACACTGTCTATGAACGCCGATCCCTTAGAGCTGCAAAAATTCTCCGACCTCGCCCATCGCTGGTGGGATCCGACCTCCGAGTTCCGTCCGCTGCACGAAATCAACCCGCTGCGCCTGGAATGGATCAACGCGCGCGCGCCGCTGGCCGGCAAGAACGTGATCGACATCGGCTGCGGCGGCGGCATCCTGAGCGAATCGATGGCGCGCAAGGGCGCCAAGGTGACCGGCATCGACCTGTCGGAAAAAGCGCTCAAGGTGGCCGACCTGCACAGCCTGGAATCGGGCGTGGCGGTGCGCTACAAGCTGATCGCCGCCGAAGAGATGGCGGCCCAGGAGGCGGGCCAGTACGACGTCGTCACCTGCATGGAGATGCTGGAGCACGTGCCCGATCCGAGCGCCATCGTGCGCGCCGCCGCCACCCTGGTCAAGCCGGGCGGCCACGTGTTCTTCTCTACGCTGAACCGCAACCCCAAGGCCTATCTGTTCGCCATCCTGGGCGCCGAATACCTGCTGCGCATGCTGCCCAAGGGCACCCACGACTACGACAAGTTCATCACGCCGTCCGAGCTGTCGCAATACATCCGCAGCGCCGGTCTCGACGTGCAGGGTTTCAAGGGCATGGGCTACAACCCGCTGACCAAGATCTATTCCCTGAACGAAGACACCAGCGTCAACTACCTGGTCGCCACCACCCGTCCGCTGTAAAGTACCCATGAACCAGATCAATCCTCCGCGCGCCATCCTGTTCGACCTCGACGGCACGCTGGCCGACACCGCCCCCGACCTGGCGGCCGCCGTCAACCTGCTGCGCACCGAGCGCGGCCTGGAACCGACCGCCTACGAACTGCTGCGCCCGACCGCTTCGGCCGGCGCGCGCGGCATGATAGGCGCGGCCTTCGGCCTGAAGCCGGAGGACGACGGCTTCATCCCGCTGCGCGACGGCTTCTTCGCCAACTACCAGGCGGCGATGGCGGTGCACAGCTCGCTGTTCCCCGGCATCGTCGAGCTGCTGGCCGGCATCGAGCAGGCCGGGCTGCAATGGGGCATCGTCACCAACAAGCCGGCCCGCTTCACCGATCCGCTGCTGCCGCAGATCGGCCTGGCGCACGCGGCCTGCGTGGTCTCGGGCGACACCACGGCGCACGCCAAGCCGCACCCGGCGCCGCTGTTCGAAGCGGCCGCCCGCCTCGGCCTGGCGCCGGAGCAATGCTGGTACGTGGGCGACGACCTGCGCGACATCCAGGCCGGCAAGGCCGCCGCCATGCCGACCATCGCCTGCGGCTGGGGCTACTGCGGCCCGGTGGAGCCGCAAGGCTGGCAGGCCGACTATCTGTTTGATAGTCCTTCGCAACTATTGGTACTCTTGCAAGAGTCGTTATCCGGAAGATCCGAACTGGCCGCATAATATTGGCGATCTTGCATTTGATAACGCTAACCGTTGTATAGACGAGTCATTGGTATCGCTGCCATTTGAAGAGGCACACTAATCAGTTGTTCAAGGAGTTTAACTACGCAATAATCGGCACCGACTGCGTAGTATTACTTATTTCCTGCAAGCCACACACTCGCTGAATGGGAAGGGAGACAGTCACCACACTATCTCAACTTTCCAATCAGGAGTTTTATGACTTATCCTGAGCTGGCTGCCACGACCTCGCAGCCTCACTCTGAGCAGTTCGCTGTCTTAGCCTCTCCCCTGTCCGAACCGGGCGCGCCGCAAAGCTGGATGGTCAGCGTGGCCAACGCCAAATTCCACTGGTATGACCTGGTGGCCGGCTTCCAGCAAGCCCCGGACATCCGCGACCCGATCGGCCGCTACCAGCGCCGCATGCAGTTCGAGCTGGAGGCGGCCGCGGCCCAGCGCCACCTGTTCTTCGCTGTCGTCCGCCCACGCGTGCGCTTCGACATCAAGGGCACGATCCAGTGGGGCTTCTTCTCGCTCAAGCTGACGCTGCCGCTGCTGCTGGGCGCGGACGAGGCCAGGGAGAGCATCACCATCGAGCTCAAGGTGCCGTTCGCAGCCACCATGAAAAAGCCGACCGTGACGCTGACGCCGAACTTCGTCACCCTGAACTGGGGCGGCCTGATCGAAGCGCTCTCCATCCACGACATCCTGCAAACCTACGCCCACACGCTGAAGATCCCGAGCAAGGTGGTGTATGTCGGCCAGACCCGCGACGACGAGGCCCGCCTCGGCAAGGGGCGCCTGCCGGCGCTGCAAAAGCTGCATGCGCAGCACAACGAGCATTTCGACATGCTGCTGCTGGTGCAGCAGCTGGACGTGCAAGTGAGCTGCGCCGACGGCGATCCGGCCGAAGCGCCGCACAACGCCCACCCGCTGGCGGCCGACACCTTGCTGGCCGAACGCATGGACGTGATCGAGGCGACGCTGTCGAGCTATTTCGAGGGCGCCAACGCCACTACCCGCAACCAGGAGCAGCGCCTGATGCGCGCCGCCCGCCTGACCGAAGTCCAGGCCGAGCACAACCTTGTCCAGTTCACCATCGACCTGCAATACGAGGATACCGGGCGCTACAAATACCTGTGCTCCGAGCGCGCGGCCAGCGCCAAGCGCCACCTGCTGAGCTGCCACATCGCCAACGGCCAGGCCATGGCCGCGCCCATGCCGCTGCCGCCGGCGGCGAAACACGCCAAGTCCTGAGTCCGCTTGCCGGCGCGCGCGTGCGCGCCGGCCTCCGCAGTGTTACATTGTGGAGAGAATTCACATCGTGCTTACTTGCAATATGGAAATATCTGCAGGGACGTACTATACTGTGGGCAACCAATACTTGAGACCCTGGAGCGCACGCCATGACGAGCGATTACAAAGCCATAATCGCTGATGACGACTATCCCGATCCGTCCCCGGACGAGTTGGGCGTGGGCGCATTGTTCGCCGAGGCGCCGGAGCCGTTCCATGACTTGATGGCCACCGCGCCGGCCGAGCAGATCGGCGAGCTGCTGCCCTTGACGCCGCAGCGCACCAACGCGCCGCAAACCTGGGCGGTGACCGTGGCCGACGCCAAATTCCACTGGTACGACCTGGTGGCCGGCTTCCCCGAGATTCCCGACATCCGCGACCCGGTCGGCCGCCACCTGCGCCGCATGCAGTTCGACCTGGAAGCGACGATGGAGAAACGGCTGATCTTCTTCGCCATCAACCGTCCGCGCGTACGCTTCGACACCAGCCGCAGCACCAGCTGGGGCTTCTTCTCGCTCAAGCTGACGGTGCCCATCCTGGTGGGCGCCGAGGAAAAGCGCGACAGCGTCACGCTGGACCTGGAAGTGCCGTTCGCCGCCACGCTGAAGAAACCGAGCGTGGTGGTCACCGAGCGCTTCATCACCCTTAACTGGGGCGGCCTGATCGAGGCGCTGTCGATCCACGACGTGCTGCAGCACTACGAGAATTCGCTGGCCTTCCAGAGCAAGGTGCAATACGTCGGCCAGACCAAGGATCCGCTCGGCCGCCTGGCGCGCGCGCGCCTGCCGGCGGTGCAGCGCATCCACCAGCAGCACAACGAGGACAACGACATGCTGCTGCTGATCCAGCGCATGAACGTGGAAGTGATCTCCGACGACGGCGACCCGGCCGAGCTGCCCGCCAACGACAACCCGGTGGCGGCCGATGTACTGATGAAGGACCGCATCGACGTCATCGAATGCGCGCTGATACGCTACTTCGAAGGCCCGGAGATGCACGGCCGCAGCGACAAGGAAGCCGACATCCGCAAGCAGCGCGTGCGCCAGATCAAGGAAACCAACAAGCTGGATATCTTCCGCATCGACCTGCGGCTGGACGATCCGGGCAAGTACCACGACCTGTTTTCCAAGCACGCGCCGGTGTCGCGCAACCACATCCTCGACTGCACCATCGTCGACGGCGACGTGCTGGTCACGCGCGTGCAGGAAAAGGTCAAGCCTTAGGCTGCAGCCGGCTGCGGCCGCACCAGCGTGACGCTGGCGCCGCGTTCGGCCATCTGCTGGTCGGTCATCGGACCGCTGCCGCTGTAGCGGTCCAGCAGCAGGTAGATCACCGGCGTGATGTACAGCGTGATCACCTGCGAAAACAGCAAGCCCCCCACCACCGCCAAGCCTAGCGGCTGGCGCAACTCGGCGCCGGCGCCCCAGCCGAATGCCAGCGGCAAGGCGCCCATCAACGCCGCCAGCGTGGTCATCATGATGGGACGGAAGCGCTGGATGCAGGCGGCGCGGATCGCCTCGGCCGCCGCCACGCCATGCGCGCGCTGCGCGTCCAGCGCGAAGTCGATCATCATGATGGCGTTCTTCTTGACGATCCCGATCAGCATCAGGATGCCGATGGTGGCGATCAGGGTCAACTCCATGTCGAACAGCCGCAGCGTGATCAGCGCCCCCACCGCCGCCGACGGCAGCCCGGCCAGTATGGTCAGCGGATGGATATAGCTTTCGTACAGCACCACCAGCAGCACATAGATCACCAGCACCGCGATCGCGATCAGCACCAGTTGGCTCGACTGGGTGTCCTGGAACACCGCCGCCTCGCCGCCGTACCTGGTGACGATGGACGCCGGCAGCTGCACCTCCCTGCCGATCGCCGCGATGCGGCCGGTGGCGTCGCCCAGCGCCACGCCCGGCGCCAGGTTGAACGACAAGGTCACCGCCTGCAGCTGGCCCTGGTGATTGACCGCGGTCGGCCCGACCGCCCGCACCACGCTGGCAAAGCTGGACAGCTGCACCAGCGCGCCGCCCGTGCCGCGCACGCTGACCTGGTTGAGCGACTGGTCGAACTGGCGGTCGGCCGCCTCCATGATCACCTGGTAGCTGGCGCTGGGCGCGTAGATGGTGGAGATCTGGCGGTCGCCGAAGCCCAGGTACAGCGCGCTGCGCAAGCCCGCCATCTGCACGCCGAGGCCATTGGCCTTGTCGCGGTCGATGTCCAGCCTGGCCTGCAAGCCCTTGTTCTGGGTGTCGCTGGTGACGTCGCGGAACAGCGGATCGGCGCGCATCGCCAGCAGCACCTTGTCGGCCCAGCCCTCGAGCGCGTCCGGCGCCACGCTTTGCAGCGTGTACTGATAGCGGCTCTTGCTGGTGCGCCCGCCCAGCTGCAGGTTCTGCATGGGACTCAGGTAGACCGCGATGCCGGGCACGGTGCGCGCCGCGCGCCGCAGCGAATCGAGCGTATCGGCCAGGTTGGCGCGCTCGCCCTTGGGTTTCAGCGTCAGGATCAGGCGCCCGCTGGAGCTGCTGTTGCCGCCGCCCGGGCCGCCGGCGCCGGTGAACGACAGCACGCCCTGCACATTGGGATCGGCCTGCATCGCCTGCGCCACCTGCGCCTGCAGCGCCATCAGCGCCGGCATCGAGACGTCCTCCGACGCTTCGGTGATGACGCGGATGCGGCCCAGGTCTTCCTCCGGGAAGAAGCCTTTGGGGATGGTCTGGTACAGCACCACCGTCAGCACCAGGCTGGCCAGCGCCGTCAGCAGCACCACGTTGCGGTGCCGCAGGCCCCAGTCCAGCGAGCGTTCGTAGCCCCGGCTCAAGCGCGCGAAGCCGGCTTCGAAGGCGTTGGTGACGGCGTTGCCGCGAGTGTGCGCGGCGTCTTCGTGCGTCAGCAGGCGGCTGGCCAGCATCGGCACCAGCGTCAGCGACACCACCGCCGACACCAGCACCGCCAGCGACACCACCACCGCGAATTCATGGAACAGCAGGCCGATCACCCCGGGCATGAAGAAGATCGGAATGAACACCGCCACCAGCGAGACCGAGATCGAGACGATGGTGAAGCCCATCTCTTTCGAGCCGTTGAGCGCGGCCTTCAGCGGCGGCTCGCCCTGCTCGATGTGGCGCACGATATTTTCCAGCACGACGATGGCGTCGTCCACCACCAGTCCGACCGCCAGCGTGATGCCCAGCAGCGAGACGTTGTCCAGGCTATAGCCGGCCCAGTAGAACAGCACCATCGCGCCGAGCAGGGAGATCGGCAGCGTGACCGCCGGGATCAGCGTGGCCGACAGGCGGCGCAGGAACAGGAAGATCACCAGCACCACCAGCACCACCGTCAACGCCAGCGTGAGGTTGACGTCGTGGATGGCGTCGCGGATCGACAGCGAACTGTCGCCGCTGAGCGTGACGGCGATCGACGCCGGCAACTGCGCCTGCAACTGCGGCAGCAGCTTGCGCACCGCGTCCACCACTTTCACCGTATTGGCGTTGGGTTGGCGCTGCACCTGCAGCACCACCGAGCTGGCGCCGTTGTAGTTGGCGCTGGTGCGCACGGATTGATAGCTGTCCGCCAGCGATGCCACTTCCTTCAATCGGATCGGCAGGCCGTTGCGGTTGGCGATAATCAGTTCGCCGAACTGCGCGGCCTTCATCAGGCGGGCGTCGGCCTGGATGGTCAGCGTCTGGTCCGGGCCTTCGATGATGCCCAGCGGTGAGTTGGAATTGGCCGCCTTGACGGCGTTGGCCAGTTCGTCCAGCGTGATGTTGCGGGCGTTGAGGCGTTCGAGATTGGCGCGCACCCGCACCGCAAAGCGCTTCTGGCCGTTGACGTTGACCTGGGCTACCCCGTCCAACGTGGCGAGGCTGGGCGCGATCAGGTTTTCGGCGTAGTCGTTCAATTCGGTCAGGCCCAGCGACGGCGAGTTCAGGACGATGAACAAGGTCGGGCCGTCGGCCGGATTGGTCTTGCGATAGGACGGCAGCTCCGTCACTTCGGGCGGCAGTGCGCGCTGGGCGCGCAGCAGCGCCGCCTGCACGTCCAGCGCGGCGACGTTGATGTCGATGCTGGGGTCGAACTCCAGCGTCAGCGTAGTGGTGCCGGACGAGCTGCTGGAGGTGATCAGATTCAGGCCGCCGATGGTGGCGAACTGCTTCTCCAGCGGCAGCGCCACCGACGACGCCATGGTCTCCGGGCTGGCGCCGGGCAGGTCGGCGTTGACGTTGATGACCGGCGTGTTATAGCTGGGCAGCGCGGCCACCGGCAGCCGCAGGCAGGCCAGGATACCGGCCGCGATCAGCGACAGCGACAGCACGATCACCAGCGCCGGACGGCGTATGCATAATTCGGAAATGTTCATTGCGTGCTCCCGCCGGCGTCGGCCACCAGCCGATCCTGGTTATCCTGGTTGATGCGGACCTTGGCGCCGGGTTTCAGATTCTGCTTGCCTTCGACGATGATGCGCTCGCCGCCTTCAAGGCCGGAGACGACGGCCAGCTTGCCGAAGGCGTGCAGCACGCGCACCTTGCGCGGCTGCGCCAGCTGGTCGGCGCCGACCGAGTACACCAGCGCGCCGTCCGGCCGCGTGACGATGGCCGCCAGCGGAACGACGACAGCGTCGCGCATGGTCTCCAGCGTGATGCGGGCATGCACGTATTGGCCCGGCCACAGCCGCGTATCGGCATTGTCGAATTGAGCCTTGACGCGGATGGTGCCGGCCGTCGGATCGACCGCGCTGTCGATAAAACTAAGCTTGCCCTTCAGCGTGACCTCCGCCAGCTGCGCGCTGACGGCGACCGCGCCGGCCTTCTGGCCGTTCAGCAGGCCGGCCAGGCCGCTCTCCGGCACGGTGAAGCTGACGGCGATGGGGTTGATCTGCGTGACCGTGGCCAGCGCCGCATTGGCCTGTACCAGGCTGCCGGCAAACACATTGACCGCCCCTACCCTGCCCGCCGACGGCGCGCGGATGGCGGTGTAGCTCAGGTCCACTTGCGCCGAGCGCAGCGCGGCCTGGTCGGCCTGCAGCAAGGCGCGCTGGCTTTCGACCTGGGTTTGCAGACTGTCTGCCGCACTGACGGAGATGAAGTGCTGGGCCGCCAGTTCCTGGCTGCGCTTGAACTGGCGTTCCAGGTCGGCCAGCGTGGCGTGGTCGCGCACCAGTTGCGCCTGGGCGCGATCCAGCGCCGCGCGTTCGCTGCGGTCGTCCAACGCGAACAGCAAAGCGCCGGCGGCGACGAATTGTCCTTCCTTCACGTGCACCTGCGTCAGCAGGCGCGTGACATGCGGGCGGATCTCCACGGTATTCAGCGGCACCACGGTGCCATTGGCCTCCAGCTCGATCGGCACGTCGCGCCGCTGGGCGGGCGCCAGCCGCACCATCGGCACGCCGCCGCGCGCCGGAGCGGCCGGCGCCGCGACCTTGCCGGCCGCCGATGGCGCCGATGCTGCCGGCGTCCCGGTATCGGCCAACGCCAATTGCGGGCGGCCCAGCGCGACATAGCCGATCGCCGTCAGCGACGCCAGCGCCGCGACGGCCGCCAGCACCACGTTCACAGGCTTCGCCTTCAACCTCCCGGCTCCGTCAGCACCGACAGCTTGGCCACGCCGGAACGCTGGATATTGGCGATCACCTTGGCCACGGCGCGATACGGCACGCCCTGGTCGGCTTGCAGGCTCAGTGCCAGCTCAGGGTCCTTGGTCACCAGCTCTTTCAGTTCCGGCTCCAGCGCCGCCGGCTCCACCTCGCGCTTGTCGATGAAGATCTTGTTGCTGCCGTCGATGCTGACTGTCACCGACTTCGACGGATGGTCCGGCGTGGTGGTCGAGGTCTTGGGCAGGTTGATGCGCACCGCATTATTGAGCAGCGGTGCGGTCAGGATAAAAGTCACCAGCAGCACCAGCATCACATCCACCAACGGAGTGATGTTGATCTCGCTGACCACGTCGCTACTATCCCTACCAGTCGAGAAGGCCATTATGCGTATGCTCCCTGTTGCGGCGCGCTTGCCGGACGGGCCGTCTGCGGCGTGGCCTTGGACGCGGGCCGCGTGACGCGGAAGCCGTTCTTCTGCGCCAGGTTGACGAAGTCGGTGGCGTAGTTATCCAGCTCGGCGGCCGTCACCTTCAGGCGGCGCACATAGAAGTTGAACGCCAGGACCGCAGGCACCGCCACCGCGATGCCGACGCCGGTGGCGATCAGCGCCTCGCCGATCGGGCCGGCCACCACGTCGATGCTGGCGGAGCCGCTCTTGCCGATCGCGCCCAGCGCATGAATGATGCCGAACACGGTGCCGAACAAGCCAACGAACGGCGCCGTGCTGCCGATCGACGCCAGCACCGCCAGCCCGCTTTCCAGCGACTGGTACTCCTTCTGGATTTGCTGGCGCAGGTGGCGTTCCAGCAGCTCCTGCCTGTCCCAGCTATGTTCCAGGTCGCTGCTGGCGTCGCCCGATTCGCTCACATGCAGCGCCGCGAAACCGACATTGGCCAGGCGCGATTTCGGACTGGCGTCGCTGGCCAGCGCGCTGGCGGCATCCAGCGTGCTGGCGCTCCAGAACTGCTTGGTAAATTGTTTATCCCGTTTCCCGAGGCGGTAGTGCTGCACACCCTTGGCCAGTATCAGCACCCAGGTAATGACGGAGAACAGCACCAGTGCGTAAAGGGCGCCTTGAACAATAAGATCTAAGTAGTAGGTAGACATGGATAGCGCTCTCAGTTTAAAAAAATCAGGAAAGTTTGAAATTCAGTGGAACCTTGACCCAGCCGTCGATCGGCGTCTGGCCGCGTTTGGCCGGGTCGAAGGACCACGCCAGCACCGCCTTGACCGCAGCGTCGTCGAGGATCTTGTGGCCGCTGGATTTGTCGATGGCGACGTTATCCGGCTTGCCGGAAGCGAGTACGTGCACCTTCAGCACCACCTGCCCTTGCAGGCCGCGGTCCTGCGCCAGCGCCGGATAGTCGGGCGCCGGGTTGCTGCGGTAGCCGGCGTAGCCGCGCGGCTCGGTCACAGGTTCCGGCGCTGGTGGCGCCGGTGCGGCGACGACGGGAGCCGGCGGCGCAGGCGTCGCCACCTGCACGGTGTTGGCGCTAGGCGGACCATCGTCCACCGGCGCCTGCGCCACCACAGGCACTTGCGGCGGCGCCTTGGCTGGCGCGGGCGCCACCTTGGCTACTTGCGGCTGCACCTTCGGCGGCTCGGGCGGCGGCGGTGGCGGCGGTGCGAACTCGATCGCCAGCGGCTCGGCCAGTTTCGGCGGCAGCGGATCGATCTGGCCGCCCTGCTGCAGCGCGATAATCACGCCGGCATGCAGCAGCACCGCCACTCCGACCAGCGCCGTCAAGCCACGCTTGTTGCCTTTGGCGGCGATCGTGCCGGCCTGCGGAATCGCCACGCTGACCGGCAATGCAGGAACCACCACCGGCGCAGGCCGCGCCTGGCGGCGAACTGCTGCGCGGCGCGGCGAATAATTGATACTCTCAAAAGTCAGTGCGGTCATGAAGAGGCCCTCTCGATTGTGTGACTGAATTCATTGATAACGCTGCTCACCATCGAACAGCCCCGCTGGCGCAAGCCACCACCGCGACGGCAAACGCGATCGACAGCAACAGTGCGGGCCAGCTGCCCTTGGTCGCCGAGGCGCCGGCGCTTGCCCTCACCTCCTTCCAACCGGTGACCATCGGCTTGACCAGGTTGTCCTTCTTGATCAACAGGTAGACCAGGATCGCCACGATATGCACCGCCATCACCGCCAGCAGCACATAGGCCAGCTGCTTGTGCAGGCCGGTGAGACGGTTCGCCAGCCCCTCCTCCACCAGGGCGAACAGCGGCCCGGTGAAGGAGATTTCGTCATTGCCGAACAGGCCCGTCGCCGCTTGCGTGCCCAGCAAGCCAAGCAAGGCGAACACCGACAGCGCGCCAAGCGGGTTATGGCCTTGTCCTTTCCAGCGGCCGCGCAGATAGGCGCGCAGCTTGGTGGCGGTCGGCACGAAACTGAGGAAGCGTGCATGGGTGGATCCGGCAAAGCCCCACGCCAACCGGAACGCCACCAGGCCAAGAATCGCCAGCCCGGCTTTCCCATGCACTTCCATCCAGTCGCCACCGACTTCGCCGCTGACGACGGCAACCGTCACCGCCAACACCAGCGACCAGTGGAACACGCGCGTCGGCAGGTCCCATACCAGGATGCGCTTTTTCGCCGCAACAACCGGCAGCAGTTCCTCATAGGTGGCGCGCTTGTTCATGATGCGACTCAGTTAGGCGCGGCTGCCGCGACCTGCTTGGCCGGCGGGGCGATGCGAACGATCTTGCCGCCCTGCGCCTCGTAGTCTTCGGAGCCGGCGGCGCCGGCGACCTTGTAGCCCTTGGCCGTCAACAGGTCACCGACCGCGCCGGCGCGGTGCGCGTGATTGGAGACGGTGACGATGACGCGGTCCTTCGGTATATAGGCCAGCTGGCTCTCGACATCCTTGGCCTGGATATTCAGGAACACCGGGAAGCTGCCCTTGGCGGTCACCTCGTCCGGGCGGCGCACGTCGAGCACCACCAGTTTTTCCGGTTTGGCCAGCAGCGCATCGACTTCGGCGCGCTCCAGCTGCTTGGTCTTGTAGGTCCACGGCTGCGGCGCTTGCTGCGCCCAGGCGGATACGGTGGCGCTCAGCGCCAGGACGATTGCGGCGAGTCGGATTTTTTTCATGGTGTCGATGCTTTCAAAGTGATTGAACGGGATGCCTCCCCAGCCACTTCTGCAACTATCGTGCCAAACACGCCAATGCGGCGCAAAGCCTGTATTGACGGGCTTTGTGGGATTTTCAGCCCAAGCCATGGTGCTGTCAGGCCACCAGAAACCGAAACAGCGCTGCTGCAAATTCAACACCCCATCAAACCGCTCCCTGCACCGCCGTTGCAAAGCGCGGAGACGAAATTCCAGTCAGATACTGATGCTTAACCATATGCGTTAATCGTATAAACGATTTCTCCAAGATGGCACGCTACTTGCGGAATGGTGGTCAATACCAACGCCATCACCAGGAGAGCAAAACAATGAGCAAAACGCATAACGCCTTACCTAAACACTTCCGAGCGGCGCCGCTGGCTGCCGCAGTCGTTGCCGCACTTGGGTTGCTGTCGTCGGGCGCCCTGCACGCCGCCGAACCGGCAACCATCGCCGAACTGCAAGCCGAAATCGCTCGGCTCAAGCAGGCGTTGGCCGCAAAGGAAGGCGCCGCAACGCAAGCCGCGCAGCCGGCGCCCGAAGCCACCCCCGCCTCCGCCCCAGCGCTTGCCGCCGCCGAGGACGAGCCGCAAGCGCTGGGCGCCGTCACCGTGCGCGCCAAGCGCAAGATCGAACTATTGAAAGACGTGCCGTTGTCGGTCTCCGTGGTCACCGGCGCGGAGCTGGACCGCGAACTGGCGCAGGACCTGAGCGCCATCACCAAGCGCAGCGCCGGCATCCAGTTCAACCAGAACAACACGCGCGGCGCCTCGCTGTCGATACGCGGCCTGGGCAAGCGCTCCTTCACAGAAACGCAGGACCCCAGCGTTGGCATGGTGGTCGACGGCGTCAGCTACGGCCTGTCGCAGCTGGCCAACTTCGATTTCTACGACGTCGATTCGGTCGACGTCACACGCGGCCCGCAAGGCACGCTGGGCGGCAAAGGCGCCAGCTCCGGCGTGGTCAGCATCAACACCAAACGGCCATCGTTCTACCCGAGCGCCGACTACCAGATCACCTACGGCCAGCGCGACACGGTAATGGCCAAGGCCAACCTGGGCGGCCCGATCATCGACGACCTGCTGGCCTGGCGCGGCTCCTTCCTGGTCGACCGTAGCCGGGGCTACTACACCAACAACTTCGACAGCAACTACAGCCTGTATAACAAGAACCGCGTCAGCGGCCGCACGCAATTCCTGTTCACGCCCAGCGCCGATTTCAACGCCCGCATCAGCTTCGACCTGGAGCCGCACGCGCCGCAAGTGCAGAACGGCCTGACCTTCTACAAGAATCAACCGGACCGTTTCGCCGACGGCTCGCTGACCGACCCAAGCGGCACCACCACGCGCGCCAAGCTGACCGGCTACACCAACGCCAGCGGCGCCTACACGCCGGGCCGCGCATGGTTCGCCGGCCGCGATTTCAACGGCACGCCCTACACCTACGCCAACAACTACATCGGCGACAATAACCTGAACTTCAACGAGAACCAGGGCCAGACGGTCCACAACAAGGGCGGCCAAGTCGACCTGACCTGGAACCTGGCCAACCACACGCTGACCTCCATCACGGCCACCCGCAAATACAGCTTCGACGCCCACAACGACGAAGGCACGCCGTTCGACATCAGCCGCAACGGCGGCGGCGGCGTCGATTACCAGCAATTCAGCCAGGAGCTCAAGCTCAAGTCCAAGCCGGGCGGCGCGTTCGACTACGTGGCCGGCCTGTTCTACCTGAAGACGGAAGACGACATCGCCTCGAAATCCGGCTGGGGCTCGGACGCCGGCGCATGGTTCGCCACCACCGCGCAATACAACACGCTGGACCGGCTGGCTGGCGTCAACCGGGGTGCCGGCCTGGCGCTGCTGAGGGACGCGCTGGCCGACACCCTGGTCAAGGGCGACACCGTCGTCGACACCAAGAGCACCGCCATCTACGGCAACGGCACCTGGCACGCCACCGACGCGATCAGTCTTAACGGCGGCCTGCGGCTGACGCACGAGAACCGCAGCACCACCGATACCCGCGTGGTCACCGCCAACGGCGCGGGCGCCGCGCTCAATCCGGTCGCGGTGCGCGGCGTGCAGCTGGGCGGCTTCAACTCCACCGCCAGCGGCACGCTCGCCGCCGGCAACAGCGCCGCGCAGGTGGCGCTGGCCGATGCGGTGGCCAGCCGCTACTTCGGCGCCGCCTCGTATGGCGCGCTGAGCTCCGCGCAGCTGGCGCAGGTGGCCGCCGCCAAGGCGCTGCGCGCAGGCCAGATCGGACAACTCATCAGCGGCATCACCAGCCATTACGACGACAACCTGGTCACCGCCACCCTGAGCCCGAGCTATCGCTTCAACGACAACGTCACCGGCTACACGTCGTGGCAGTACGGCGAAAAGTCCGGCTCCGCGCTCAACGTCAACGGCCTGTCGGCCAACGTGCGGCCGGAGAAGACCAACGCCTTCGAAGTCGGCCTGAAATCCAGCCTGCTGAAAAACACGCTGATACTCAACGCCGACCTGTTCCAGATGAATATCCGCGACTACCAGTCGACGGTACGGGTGGTGGACGACTTCACCACCCAGACCAATATCGCCAACGGCCAGGCCAATCCAACCGCGTACGTGACGGCGCAGGGCAACGTGCCCAAGGTGCGGGGGCGCGGACTGGAACTGGATGCGGTCTATTCCGGCATCCAGAACCTCAGCATCCGCGTGGCAGGCGCCTACACGGACGCGCGCTACGTCAGCTTCCCGCTGGCGGCCAAGCCGGACGAACTGGCCTACCTGACGGCGCCATATGTCGACCAGAGTGGCCTGACGCTGCCGGGCGTAGCCAAGTGGACCGGCAACGTCGGCGCCGAGTACCGCCTGCCGGTGTGGGGCGACAAGCAGTTCCACACCAGCTTCACCACGTCCTTCACCAGCCGCTATAACAACACGGACACGCTGTCGGACTACGGCTACGTGCCGGGCAACGCGGTCACCGACGTGTCGATGGGGCTGACTTTCAAGACCGGCTTCGACGTCAGCCTGGTCGTGAAGAACGCCACCGACAACCGCGCGCACGAACCGGCATGGACCAGCTACGCGCCGAATCCGTATCCGCGCTGGTTTGGCCTGACCTTCAGCGGCAAGCTGTAATCGCAGCAGCGGCCTGCTGTTTATTCAACAGCAGGCCGCGACAACTGACCGCGCCGCAGCAGGCACCCTTCCCGCCTGCGACGCAAATCCCAATCAAATCAACCACATGGATGCAAAGCGACTGCTGGTCCGATAGTTGCTATCTAAAGCAGTAACACCTTATCTCGTCCACGCATACAGAAGGAGCAAGTCAGTGAACAAGCCCGCCATAAAGACGCTATCGATCGCCGTGCTGCTGTGCTTTTCCGCAGTGCTGTCGGCAGCGCCAGACGACACCAACAAGCCCGCGGCGCCAGCCGCCAGCAAGGCCTGGGCATACACCACGCCGCAGCAGCCGTCCGCACCCATCGTCAAACTGAAAAGCTGGGTGCGCACGCCGGTCGACGCCTTCGTGCTGGCCAAGCTGGAAGAAAAGAACCTGAAGCCGTCGCCGGACGCGGACCGCGCCACCTTCATCCGCCGCGCCACGCTCGACACCTGGGGCCTGATCCCGACGCCGGAAGAAGTGCGCGCCTTCGTCAACGACAAGTCGCCGGACGCCTACGAGAAGCTGGCGGACCGCCTGCTGTCGTCGCCGCACTATGGCGAACGCCAGGCGCGCCGCTGGCTGGACCTGGCGCGCTACGCCGACAGCGCCGGCTTCCAGAACGATAACACCCGTCCTAACAACTACCGTTATCGCGACTACGTCATCAACGGCTTCAACGCCGACAAGCCGTTCGACCGCTTCATCAAGGAGCAGCTGGCGGGCGACGAGCTCTGGCCGGACAGCCAGGAAGCGAAGATCGCCACCGGCTTCCTGGCCGGCTATCCGGACAACTCGAACTCGCGCGACCTGGTGCAACGCAAATACCAGATCGCCACCGACATGACGGACCTGGTGGGCGAAACCTTCCTGGCCGCCACCGTCGGCTGCGCGCGCTGCCACAACCACAAGGCGGACAAGGTCACGCAGAAGGAGTACTTCCAGCTGCAGGCCTTCTTCGCCAACACCAGCTTCGACGAGAAGGCGCCCGCCATCAAAGGCGAAGCCGAGCTGGCATACGAGAAGCAGCAAGCCTCCTACCGTGAAGCGACCAAGGATATCCGTGCGCAGCAGAAGGCCATCCTCGACACCATCCGCACGGTGGCCGTCAAGTATCACAAGGAGCGCTACCTGACCGACAGCCGCGAGGCGATCTTCAAGCCGGAAGCCGAATGGACGGCGATGGACCGCTGGGTCAACTTCCGCCTGAAGTCCGTCAGCACGGAACAGGATGTGGTGGCCTACCTGAAGCTGACCGCCGAGGACAAGGACAGCGCCGACTTCACCCCGGCCAACGTCGACAAGTGGAAGCAGTACCAGAAGCTGACCGCCGACCTGAAAAAGTTCGACAAGCTGAAACCTGAAAAAGGCAGCCTGACGCTGACCACTGCGACCGAACTGGGTCACGCCGATGCGCCGGCCACGTTCGTGCGTTTCGGCGGCGTGCATGAGCGTCCGACCGATGAAGTGCAACCGGCGCTGCCGGCGCTGTGGGCCGGCGCCAATGCCAAGGTGGAGATCAAGGCCACCGCCACTTCGTCGGGCCGCCGCACCGCGCTGGCCAACTGGCTGGCCAGTCCCGAGAATCCGCTGACGGCGCGCGTGTTCGTCAATCGCGTGTGGAGCCAGTACTTCTCCAACGGTATCGTCAGCACGGTGGCGGATTTCGGCCGCGCAGGCCAGAAGCCTACGCATCCAGAACTGCTGGACTACCTGGCCACCGACTTCGTCAAGCAGGGCTGGAGCGTCAAGAAGCTGCACCGCCAGATCCTGCTGTCGAGCGTCTACCGCCAGTCCTCCGGCCAGCGCGACGATGTGCTGAAGGTCGATCCGGACAACAAGCTGCTGGCGGTCTATCCACGCAAGCGCCTGGAAGCCGAAGAGATCCGCGACTCCCTGCTGGCCGCTTCGGGCAAGCTGGAAGACAAGATCGGCGGCCCTGCGGTGTTCCCGCCGGTGCCGGCCAACTTCAACGCCGGCAACCTGTGGACGCCGTCCACCGATCCGGCTGAGCAGAACCGCCGCAGCGTCTATGTGTTCGTGCGCCGCAGCGTGCCGTATCCGCTGATGCAGAGTTTCGACCTGGCCGATCCTTCACACGCCCACCACAAACGCGATGTCACCACCACGCCGTTGCAGGCGCTGACGCTGTTCAACAGCGACGTGGTGTTCGGCTGGTCGCAGGCATTGGCCGGCCGCGTGATCCGCGAGGCGGGCAAGGACGAATCGGCGCAGCTGAACCGCCTGTACGAAATCCTGTTTTCCCGCGCGCCGAACAAGTCGGAGAAGGCGGCGCTGAAGGACTTCCTCGACAAGGAAGAAAAAATCATCCTGGCCAAGAACGCGGAGGGCAAGTTTGAAATCGCCGTGCCGTCCGGCCTAAACGAGAAACAGCAACTGAACCCAGTGCGGGCGGCGGCATTCGTCGACCTGGTGCACGCGGTTTCCAACTCCAACGACTTTGCATACCGCTTCTAAAACTACTAAAAGGACAGCACCATGAGCATCAATACACGTCGCGACTTCCTGCTTAAATCCGGCCTCGGTCTGAGCGCCGGCGCCCTCACCGGCCTGTTGCCGGGCGGAGGCCTGCTGCACGCGGCCAGTGCGGCCGAACTCGCGGACCCACTGGCGCCGAAACAGCCGAACTTCCCTGCCAAGGTCAAATCCGTCATCTGGCTGCACATGAACGGCGCACCGAGCACGCTGGACCTGTTCGACTACAAGCCGGACCTGATCAAGCTGGCGGGCCAGGACGTGCCGGCCTCCTTCCTGAAAGGGATCAAGACCAGTACCCAGGGCGGCGTCGGCAAGCTGTACGCCTCCAAGCGCACCTGGGCGCAGCATGGCGACAGCGGCTCGTGGTTCTCGGACCTGGTGCCCAACATCGCCACCCAGTCCGACAAGATCGCCTTCATCAAATCCAGCGTGACGGTCGGCGCCACCCACGACATCTCGATCCTGAAGCTGAACACCGGCGACCTGAGTCCCGGCCGTCCATCGCTGGGCGCGTGGGTCAGCTACGCGCTGGGTTCCGCCAATCCCGACCTGCCGCCTTACGTGGTGCTCTACAACGGCAAGAGCGAGCCTAGCGCCGGCTCGGTCAACTGGAACTCCGGATTCCTGCCGGCGGTGTACCAGGGCACGGCCTTCCGTCCCGGTGCGTCGCCGATCCTGTACCTGGAGCGCCCGGAACTGCGCACCGCGTCGCAGCAGCGCGCCTCGCTGGACCTGCTCAAGCGCCTCAACAACGACGGCGCGGCGCGCTACTCGGCCGACACCGAACTGAAAGCCCGCGTGCGCTCCTATGAACTGGCCGACCGCATGCAGGTCGCCGCGCCGGAAGCCGTGGACCTGGGCAAGGAAAGCGACGCCACCAAGGAACTGTATGGCCTGAACGACGAAACCAGCGCAAGCTACGGCACCACGCTGCTGCGCGCGCGCCGTCTGGTGGAGCGCGGCGTGCGCTTCATACAAGTGGTGTCCGGCGCGCCGGACGGCCAGACCGAGATCACCAGCTGGGATGCGCACAGCGAGCTGGAAAAGAACCACAGCGTCAACGCCCGCATGATCGACAAACCGATCGCCGGCCTGCTGGCGGACCTGGCCTCGCGCGGCCTGCTCGAATCGACGCTGGTGGTGTGGACCTCGGAATTCGGCCGCACCTCCTACGGCCAAAGCGGCAATGGCCGCGACCACAATCCATGGGGCTACACGCAATGGGTGGCGGGCGGCGGCATCAAGGCCGGCACCACCTACGGCGCGACCGACGAAATCGGCCTGCAGGTTGCGGACAAGGACAAGGCGGTCGACACCTACGACTTGCATGCGACGGTGCTGCAACTGCTGGGCCTCGACCACCTGAAAACCACTTTCCTCAACAACGGCCGTTCGGAACGCCCGACTGTCGTCTACGGCAAAGTGATCAAAGAACTGCTGGCCTAAGGTCTCCATGCGTAAAGTCATTTTGTTATTTGCAGTCTCGATGGCGCTGTCGGCCGGGGTCCGGTCGGCGGAGGAGTTGAGCGTGGACCTGATGCAGTCGATCGAGGACACCAACAAAAGCCTGTCTTCGAATATCGCCCTCAGTAACAAGCAGGCCGCCACGGCGGATGCGAAGGAACTGACGCAGATGTTTGCGCAGGTCGAAACCTTCTTCGACCACAAGGGCGATGCGAAGAATGCGGTGGACCTGGCGAAGCAGAGCAAGGACCTGTCGACCGAAATCGTCGGCTTCGTGGCGGCCAATAACTTTGAATCGGCCACCACGGCAGCCACCACGCTCTCACGTACCTGCCGTACCTGCCATACGTTCTACAAGAAGGAGTAGCGTATTTACAGAGCATTGCAAGCGGCCGCGCTGGTGTCGTTGCTGGCGCCGGTGCTGATTCTGCTGCCCGCCTCCGCCAAGCCGCCGGGCGATCCGGTGGCCGGCAGGGAAAAGGCCGACACCGAACGCTGCCTGGAATGCCACGGCGGCAGCGGCGAAGGCCAGGGTTTCAGCGTCGGCACGGACGGCAAGTTCGCCAAGTTGGGCGGTCAATACCCGGAGTACATCATCAAGCAGATACAGGATTTTCGCAGCGGTAAACGCAAGCATGAATTCATGAAGATGATGGCAACCGGGATCAGCGACGCCGACCTGGCAGACATCGCCGCCTACTTCGCCACGCTGCCGCCGATGCCGGCCACCGCGCCGGCCAGGCCCGCGCCGCAGCACACTGCGGCACAACAGCTCTATGTGCAGGGCGATCCGGCGCGCAGGCTGCCCGCCTGCGCCACCTGCCACGGCGAAGGCGGCAAGGGCACGGCGGGTGTCGGCCCGGTCATCGGAGGCCAGGGCCAACGCTATCTGGAGCAGCAGCTGCACGACTGGCGCAACGGAAGCCGCAACAACAGCGCCGGCGGCGTCATGAACCAACTGGCAGCGCCGCTCAGCGACGCGGAAATCGAAGCGCTGGCGCGCTATGTATCCGAGATGTAGTCCACTAACCAAACAGGAGTATCAATGAAACACATGTTCATCGCTTCGCTGCTGGCGGCTGTTGTCGCCCTGCCCGCCACCGCCGCACTCAAGGAAGGCGACGCGGCGCCGGCCTTCAAGGCGCAAGCTTCGCAGGCCGGCAAGGCCTTCTCCTTCTCGCTCAAGGACGCGCTGAAGAAAGGTCCAGTGGTGGTGTACTTCTACCCATCCGCCTTCACCGGCGGCTGCAATATCCAGGCGCATAGTTTCGCCGTCAATCACGACAAGTTCAGCGCCGCCGGCGCCACCGTGGTCGGCGTTTCGCTCGACAGCATCGCGCGGCTGAACGAATTCTCCGCCGATCCAAACTACTGCGCCGGCAAGTTCCCGGTGGCCGCCGATGTCGACGGCGACATCGCCAAATCCTACGCGCTGGCGATCCGCGACATCGCCGCCGGCAAGAAGGACACGCGCGGCGTCGAGATCGACCACGCAGCAGCCGAGCGCACCACCTTCGTGATCACGCCGGACGGCAGGATCGCCGCCACCGTGGGTGGCCTGACGCCGGAGGCCAATGTCGAGAAGGCGCTGGCGGCGGTACAGCAACTGGCCCAGCGGCCGGCCAAGAAATCCTGAGGAGCCGGGACATGAAAGATCTCTACACAACCTGGCGCCCGCACCTGGCCACCATCGTCGCCACTGGCCTGGCGCTGGTGGCACTGGACCTCACCGCCCACGCGCAAACCGTTCCTGGCCCGAGCACCACGCCGGCAATTGCGGGCGTGGTGGCGGCGGGCACGCCGATAGAACTGATACGCGAAGGCTTCACCGGCACCGAAGGCCCGGTGGTGCTGCCCGACGGTAGCCTGATCTTCACCGAGACCACAGCAAACCGCATCACCCGCATCGCCGCCGACGGCAGCACCTCCACCTTCCTCGACAACAGCAACGGCTCGAATGGCCTGGGCTTCACCGCCAACGGTGACCTGTACGCGGTGCAGGTGCTGAAGCCGCGCGTCGGCATCGTCTACCCGCCTTCGCATGCGCGCACGCTGGCCGACCAGTTCGACGGCAAGCCGTTCGGCCGCCCCAACGACCTGGTGGTGGACCGCAAGGGCGGCGTCTACTTCACCGATTCCGGCGCGCCACCACGTCCGGAGGGCACGCCTGCACCGGCTGAGCAGCCGATTGTGGCCAAGCCGGCCGTGTATCACATCACGCCGTCCGGCGAGCTGCAACGCATCGCGGCCGATATCGAGCGTCCGAACGGTATCCAGCTTAGTCCGGACGAGAAGGTGCTGTATGTCGCCAATACCGCCGGCGAGCACGTGCTGGCCTACGACATCGCCGCCGACGGCAGCATCGGCGCACGCCGCAACTTCGCAAAGTTGGAAGGCTGGCGCAAAACCGACACCGGCGCCAGCAGCGGCGCCGACGGCCTGGCGGTGGACGGCAGCGGCAGGCTGTATGTGGCCTCCACCGCAGGCATCCAGGTCTTCTCCAACAAGGGCGAGGCCCTGGGCGTGATCGCGCTGCCGAAAGCGCCGCAGAACCTGGCCTTCGCGGGACCGGGCAAGAAAACCCTGTATGTGGTCGGACGCGGCGCGGCATACAAAATCGCCCTGCTGGCAGAGGGCTACGGCGGACGCGCCAAGTGAAGACTTCTCAACCTGACGACGGAAAACAGATGAAACAAGCACTCAAGAAAACGCTCATATCCACGCTGGCGCTCGCCCTGCTCGCCGGTTCCGCCAGCGTGCTGGCGCAGCAGGCGCCGAAGCCGGAGAACCTGATCAAGTGGCGCCAGTCGGCGTTCCAGGTGGTGGCCTGGAACACCGGCCGCATCAAGGCCTCGGTTGAGGGCCAGTACAACAAGGACGAAGTGCAGCGCGCGGCCAACACCATCGCCGCCATCGCCAACTCGGGCCTGGGCGGCTTGTTCGCAGCGGGTACCGAGCAAGGCAAGGGCTGGCACGACACCAGCGCCAAGCCGGAGCTGTTCAAGGACGGCAAGCATTTCGCTGAACTCAGCGCCAACTTCGGCAAGGAGGCCACCGAGCTGGCGACCGTGGCCAACGGCGGTGATGTCGCCGCGATCAAGGCCCAATTCGGCAAGCTGCAACGTACCTGCAAATCCTGCCACGACGATTTCAAATCCAAAGACTGAACATGACCATTCATAAATCAACCTTGATATGCGGCGCCATCGCGGCGCTGTGCCTGTCCCATGCCGCGTTGGCGCAAACGCCTGCGCCAGCGCAGCCGAACACCGCGCGCTCCACCGATCCGGCCAAGCCGCTGAGTTTCTTCGTCACCAGCGAAGGTTCGGGCAAAGGCGCGGACCTTGGCGGCCTGGCCGGCGCCGATGCGCACTGTCAGAAGCTGGCGGAGTCGGTCGGCGCCGGCAAGCAGACCTGGCGCGCGTATCTGAGCACTCAGGCGGCCGACGGCAAGCCGGCGGTCAATGCGCGCGACCGCATCGGCAACGGGCCATGGTTCAACACACGTGGCGCCGTGGTGGCGCGCGACGTGGCGCACCTGCATGGCGACACGCTGGATGCCGCCCGTCTCGGCAACAACCTGACGCGCACCACAGTCTTCACCGAAAAGAACGAGCCAGTGAAGGGCGCAGGCGACAAGCCGAACGAGCATGACATCATCACCGGCTCGCAGCCGGACGGCCGCGCCTATGCCGATGCAGCCGACCATACGTGCAAAAACTACACCAGCAGCGCCGCCGACGGCTCCGCGCAACTGGGCCACTTCGACCGCACCGGTGGTGGCAATTCGTCCTGGAATGCGGCGCATCCAAGCCGCGGTTGTGGCCAGCCTAACCTGGTGGCCACCGGCGGCGCCGGCCTGCTCTACTGCTTCGCCGCCAACTGATGTCGGCAAAGGACATCGTATTCGGGGATAGCGCCCGCAGGCGCCTGGCTTCCGGCGTCGACATCCTGGCCGATGCGGTCAGGTTGACGCTGGGGCCGAAGGGCCGCAACGTGGTGCTGGAACGAGGCCATGCCGCACCGGCACTGACCAAGGACGGCGTGACCGTGGCGCGCGAGATCGACTTCGAAGATCCGTTGCGGAACATGGGCGCACAGCTGCTCAGGGAGGTGGCGGCGCGCACCGGCAATGACGCTGGCGACGGCACCACCACCGCCACCGTGCTGGCGCAAGCCATCGTGCGCGAAGGCCTCAAGTACGTCACGGCCGGTTTCAGCCCGATAGAGCTGAAGCGCGGAATAGACAAGGCGGTGACTGCCGTCGTTGGTGAACTGGCGGCTATCGCGCGTCCGGTTTCAAACAACCAGGAGATTGCGCAGGTGGCGACGGTGTCCGCCAACGGCGACGCGGCGATAGGCGACATCATCGCGCAGGCCTTCGAGCAGGTCGGAAAGGATGGCGTGATTACTGTGGAGGATGGGCCGTCGTTGCGGGATGAACTTGTCGTTGCGGAGGGTACGCAATTCAAGCGCGGCTATCTGTCGCCCTACTTCATCAGCGACGCCGAGCGGCAGGTGGCCGAGCTTGAACGGCCGCTGATACTGCTGGCCGATCAAAAAATCGCCAACGTGCGCGAGCTGCTGCCGCTGCTGGAGCTGGTCGCCCAGACCGGCCGGCCGCTATTGATCGTGGCGGAGGATGTGGAGGGCGAGGCGCTGGCCGGCCTGGTGGTCAATCACGCGCGCGGGCTGCTGAAGTCCGTCGCCGTCAAGGCACCTGGCTTTGGCGAGCGTCGCCGCGACAGCCTGGAGGACCTGGCGGCGCTGACCGGTGCGCGTGTTTTGTCCAATGATAGCGGCCTGACGCTGGCGGCGGTCACACTTGCGGACCTGGGCGAGGCGCGGCGAGTCGAGGTGGGCAAGGAACACACCATCGTCATCGATGGCGGAGGCACGGCGGAGCGGACAGGATTGCGCGCGCAGCAGATCAAGGCATTGATCGCCGCGACGTCCGCCGGCTATGATCGCGACAAATTGCAGGAGCGCCTGGCAGGGTTGGCCGGTGGCGTTGCCGTGATACGGCTGGGCGTCGCCACCGAGGCGGAAATGTCGGAGAAAAAGGCGCGGCTGGAAGATGCCCTGCACGCGACCCGTGCGGCCGTCGCCGAAGGTGTGGTGCCGGGCGGCGGCGTGGCGCTGCTGCGCGCGAGAGCGGCAATCCAGCAACTGCACGGCGACAGCACCGACCAGGATGCCGGCATCGCCATCGTGCGCCGCGCGCTGGAGGAGCCGCTGCGCCAGATCGTGACGAATGCCGGCGGCCATCCCGCTTCGGTGCTGGCGCGGGTGCTGGAAGGCAGCGGCAATTTCGGCTACGACGCGGGCGATGGAAGCTACGGCGACCTGATCGAACTGGGTGTGCTGGATCCGGTCAAGGTAACGCGAGCGGCGCTGCAAAACGCCGCTTCCATCGCCGGTTTGCTACTGACGACCGATGCAGGCATCTACACCATCCCCCTGCCGCCTTCAGCGCACGACGACCACCATCACCATGAGGAAGCGGCCTGACAGCCGCCCGGCACAGGCGCAGCGTTATCGCTGCTGCGCCTGTGCTTCCGCTTTGGCGATGTTTGCCGAAATCGATTTCCCCATCTCCGAATCCGCCGGCACCAGCGCCAGTATTTTCTTCCACGGTTTAACGGCGGCGGTGTAGTCGCCGCGTTCCAGCGCCGCGCTACCCGACAATGCCAGCGCTTGAATATGATTCGGATCGATCGCCAACGCGCGGGCGATCAGTGCCTCCGGTTCGCCGACCAGCGTAGTGTTCAGAGTCATGCCCAACACTACCGCATAATCCACCAGCAGTTCGGGATTTTCCGGCACCAGCGCGAGCAAATGGCGGTATGCGTCGGCGGCCTGGTCGAAGCGGCGCAGTGTTTCGTTGGAGCGCGCCAGCATGCGCCATCCATCGGCATCGTTCGGCTCTTTTGCGAGGCGTTGGGTCAGGCGGGCGACCATGCCCTCGATCTGCTCAGGGCCAACCACGCCCTCCGCAGCCAGCGCGATCTCGGGCGGCGGCTCCAGCCCCTTGGGACTGCCCAACGCCGCGTACAGGGACGCCGCCAGCAGCGGCACCAGCAGCGCCACCAAGATCACAGGCCATCGTTGGCGCGGCGCGGCTGCGCGCGCGCTGCCTCCCGCTTCACGGCGCCACAACGGCGGCAATACAAACAGCAAACTGCAAACCAGCATGGCGCCGGCGATCGGGATAAAACGTGTCATTCGAATTCCTCTGTTGCGAGCTCGCCTTCGGCAAGACCGCGTTGTCGCAATTGATACAGCAGCGCCAGCAAGCCGGCGGCAAGCAGCGCGAAGGGTCCTACCCATAGCAGCCAGGTAGCGGCCTTGAACGGTGGCCGGTACAACACAAAGTCGCCATAGCGCTGCACCATGAACTCAACCACATCCTGCTCCGAACGGCCTTTCGCCAATTGGGCGCGCGCTTCCTTCTTCAGATCCATTGCCAGCTGCGCGTGCGAGTCGGCGATGGTCTGGTTCTGGCAGACCAGGCACCGCAGCTGCTCGGCGACATGCTGGACGCGCAGCTCCAGCGCCGCATCGGCGGCGGAAGGCGCGGCCTGCGCGAGCAGCGACCACGCCGCGGCGAGGCATGCCAACAGGCGGCGCAGATCAGGCACGATTGAGCTCCTTTATGATGGGCAGCAGCTTCTCGCGTATCAGCTCCGACGTCAGCGGTCCGGTAAGCTTCAGCCGTATCTGCCCTTGTTTGTCGATGACGAAGGTCTCCGGCACGCCGTAGACGCCGAACTCGATGCCGGTCTTGCCATCGCCGTCAAAGGCGGATACCTGATAGGGATTGCCGAACTCCTTCAACCACTTCTGGCTGTCGCCGCGCGCGTCGTTGTAGTTCAGTCCCACGACCGGCGCCGCCGCCAGCCGGCAAAACTCCAGCAACGCGGGATGCTCGGCGCGGCATGGCGCGCACCAGGATGCCCAGACGTTCAGCACCCACACCTTGCCCTCCATGTCCTTCGAATTGAAATTGCGCCCCGCATCCTCGACCTGTGGCAGCGAGAACACCGGCACGTGCTTGCCGATCAGAGGCGACGGTACCTCCTGGGGTTTGAGGCGCAGGCCTATGCCCAGGAAAATCAGCAGTATCAAGAAGCCGCCCAACGGCAGTATGTATCGTTTCATCGTCACTCCGGGTCAAATGGGAATCGCTGTGGTGGTCGGCAAGGCAGTCGCCTGCCGCGCCAGCCGGTAACGCTTGTCGGATGCGGCCAGCAAGCCGCCGCCGGCGATAATCAGGCATCCTGCCCAGATCCAGCCGACAAACGGCTTGCGCTGCATGCGCACCGCCCAGGCGCCGTCACTGGATGGTTCGCCCAGCGACAGGTAAATGTCACGCGTGAAGCCGCGATCGATGGCCGCCTCCGTCATCGGCATCTGCTGCACGGTGTAGTAGCGCTTTTCCGGATGTAGCGTCAGTACCTGGCCATCGCCGGCGCGCACCTCGAAGCTTGCGCGGGCGGCGATATAGTTCGGGCCATCGACTTTCTCCAGCGTGGTAAAGCTGTAGCGCCAGCCGCCGCTGACGATGCTGTCGCCGACGCGCATGCTGGCGTCCTCGGAGACTTCTCCTCCCTTGACCAGCGTGACGCCGGCCACGAACACCGCCACGCCCGCGTGCGCGGCCAGCATGCCCCAGTAGCTCAAGGGCTGCTTGCCCAGATGGTGGCCGAGCGATACGCCCTGCCCCGGCGCCGCAACGCGTTGGTACAGATGCAGCGCCGTGCCGAGAAAGATCCACACCGACAGCATCAAACCACCCGCCACGGCCGGCGTCATCTTCCAGGCCAGCCAGGCCGCCAGGCCAAACAGCAGCGACGTCTGCGCGATGCGTGACAGCCGCGCCAGCAACGGCCGCAGCGGCGCCGACTTCCATGCGACGAAAGGCGCGGCCGCCATCAACACCAGCACCGGCAGCATCAGCGGCACAAACACCGACTCGAAGTACGGCGCGCCCACCGATATCTTGCCCAGGTCCAGCGCGTCCAGGAACAAGGGATACAAGGTGCCCAGCAAGACCGTGGCCGCAGCCGTCAGCAGCAGCACGTTATTCAGCAACAGCAGCGATTCGCGCGAGAACAGCGCGAATCGTCCGCCCAGCCCGACCGACGGCGCGCGCCACGCGTACAGCGCCAGCGAGCCGCCGATGACGATCGCCAGGAAGATCAGGATGAACAGGCCGCGGCGCGGATCGGTCGCAAACGCATGCACCGACGTCAGCACGCCCGAGCGCACCAGAAAGGTTCCCAGCAGCGACAGCGAGAACGCGACGATCGCCAGCAATACCGTCCAGTTCTTGAAGCTGCCGCGCTTTTCCGTCACCGCCAGCGAGTGGATCAGCGCCGTGCCGACCAGCCATGGCATGAAGGAGGCGTTTTCCACCGCGTCCCAGAACCACCAGCCGCCCCAACCCAGTTCATAGTAGGCCCAGAAGCTGCCCATGAAGATGCCCAGCGTGAGGAAGGCCCACGCCACCAGCGTCCACGGCCGCGACCAGCGCGCCCACGCCGCATCCAGCTGGCCGCTCAGCAGCGCCGCGATGGCGAACGCGAACGCCACCGAGAAGCCGACGTAGCCCATGTACAGCAAGGGCGGATGGATGATCATGCCGAAATCCTGCAACAACGGATTGAGGTCGCGGCCATCGCGGGCGGCAGGCAGCAGGCGATCGAACGGATTGGAAGTGAACAGCATGAACAGCAGGAAGCCGACGCTGATCCACGCCATCACGCCCAGCACGCGCGCGGTCATCGCGGCAGGCAGGCGGCGGCTGAATACCGCCACCGCAGCGGTCCACACGGCCAGGATCAGCACCCACAACAGCAGCGATCCCTCATGGCCACCCCACACGGCCGCCACGCGAAAGTGAACCGGCAGCGTGGAATTGGAATTGGATGCCACATAGGCGACCGAGAAATCGTTGCCGACAAACGCCGCCAGCAGGCAGCCGAAGGCGAAGCTGACAAACACGAACTGGCCAGCCGCCGCAGGCCGCGCCAGCGCGATCCAGCGCTGGTTGCCGCGCCAGGCGCCGAGCAGCGGCAGGCTGCCTTGCACCAGCGCCAGGCACAGGGCCAACATCAGCGCGAAGTTACCGAGTTCGGCGATCATTTGTCCACCTTGGCGGTTTGTCGGCCTTTTTTCAACGCGTAGGCGGCGTCCGGCGGCATGTAGTTTTCATCGTGCTTGGCCAGGACTTCGTCAGCCACGAAGCGGTGGTCGTCGCCCAGTTTTCCTTGCGCGACCACGCCCTTGCCTTCCTTGAACAGGTCGGGCAGGATGCCGCGATAATGCACCGGCAGGCGTTGCACGGTGTCGGTGACGATGAAGCTGATGGTGATGCCATCCGCCTCGCGTTTCAGGCTGTTCGGTTCGACCATGCCGCCCATGCGGAAGCTCTTGTTGTGCGGTGCTTCGCCGGCCAGAACCTGGCTGGGGGTGAAGAAGAAGACCAGGTTTTTCTGGAAAGCCGACAGTATCAGCCACGCCGCCACCAGCAACGCGCTCAATGCCGCAGCCAGCAACGCCAGGCGCTGTTGACGGCGCGTCATGATCGCCCCCCGGCGGCGCGCGCGGCCTTGAGCGCGGCGCGGCGGCGCAATGCCAACGCGGCCTGTTCACCCGCCAGCGCCGCCGCAACGACGGCGAACGAACCCCATACGTACTTCGCATACCCACCCATCGCGATCAAATCGCTCCAGCTATCCCAAATCATTGTTGCTCCGTGATGTAACGTTGTACCCATTCCGCGTTCCGCTCGCGTTCCAACACGATGGCGCGCAGTCTTTGCAGCGTGGCGGCGATGGCATAGGCCCACAGCGCCAGCGTCATGATCAGCATCCCTTGCAGCATCAGCGTTGCCATGGTCGGCGCGCTGCGCAGCGATACCGACGAGCCTTGATGCAGCGTGTTCCACCACTGGACGGAAAAATAAATCACCGGTACGTTGACCACACCCACCAGCGCCAGCACGGCGCCGGCGCGGTCGGCGCGGCGCGTATCGGATATCGCCGCTTGCAGCGCCATGAAGCCGATGTAGAGGAACAGCAGGATCAGCTCCGACGTCAGCCGCGCATCCCACACCCACCACGCGCCCCATGTCGGCTTGCCCCACAAGGCGCCGGTCCACAGCGCCAGGAAGGTGAACAAGGCGCCGGTGGGCGCCAGCGCGCTGGCCATCATCGACGACAGCCGCGTGTTCAGCACCAGCCCGACGGCGGCCCAGAAAGCCATCGCCAGGTAAATCAGCATCGACAGCCACGCCGCAGGAACGTGGACGAAGATGATGCGATAGGAGTCGCCCTGCTGGAAATCGGTCGGCGCGGCGAACAGGCCGATATACAGTCCGATCGCCGACAGCAGCAGCGCGGCGGCCAGCAACCACGGTATCAGGCGTCCGGCCAGCCGGAAGAAGGCATGCGGCGCGGCGTAGCGCAGCCAGTTGGCGGCGCGCGGATGTTCGGCGCCGGCGGTATAGGAGGTTCGGATGCTCAGCACAATGGTGTTCCTTCTTTAGTCATTCCAACGAAATACGCAGCGCCGATGCGGTGGCCCACGGCGCCAGCGCCGCGGCGCCTGCCAGCAGTCCGCCCAACAGCAGCAGATTGGCTTCGGCCGTGCTGCTGCCGGCATCGGCCACGGCGGCGCCGGCGCCGAAGATCAGCACCGGCGCATACAAGGGCAGCACCAGCAGGGCCACCAGCACGCCGCCGCCGCGCACATCCAGCGTGAGCGCGGCGCCGATGGCCCCCACCAGGCTCAGTGCCGGCGTGCCCACCAACAGGCTGAGGGCCAGCGCCGTCGTCGCCTCTCCGCTCAAGCCGAACTGCAAGGCCAGTACAGGCGTCAGCAGCACCAGCGGCAGGCCGCTGACCAGCCAGTGCGCGACCACCTTGCCGGCCACGATCAGCACCAGCGGCTCGGACGACAGCAGCATCTGCTCCAGCGTGCCGTCGGCGTGATCGAGGCCGAACAGGCGGTTCAACGCCAGCGTGCTGGCCAGCAGCGCAGCCACCCACAGCACGCCGGGGCCCAGTGTCCGCAGCAGTTCCGGTTCCGGCCCCACGCCTAAAGGGAACAAGGTGCAGACGATGACGAAGAACGTCAGCGTGCTCAAAATATCGGTGCGGCGGCGGAACGCCAGCAGCAGATCGCGCCGTATCACATGGGCCAGCGCGTTCAGCATGGCAGCAGCCGGTCCAGGTCGAACTGCTCCAGGCGCCGCGCTTGCAGGGCCTGCGCCTGGTGCGTGGTGTAGACCAGCATGCCGCCGCTTGCCAGGTGCCGGTTCAGCGTTCGGCACAAGGTTTGCACCGCCGCCTGGTCCAGCGCGACAAACGGCTCGTCCAGCAGCAGCAAGGGCGGTAGCGGATCGATCGCCAGCCGCGCCAGCGCCACCCGGCGCCGCTGCCCCTGCGACAGCGCGCGCGCCGGCAGATCCGCCAAGCCGCCCAGGCCCACGCTGACCAGCGCCACCACGGCCTGCTCCC
This sequence comes from Duganella sp. S19_KUP01_CR8, assembly GCF_036688705.1. Classification (NCBI taxonomy): domain Bacteria; kingdom Pseudomonadati; phylum Pseudomonadota; class Betaproteobacteria; order Burkholderiales; family Oxalobacteraceae; genus Duganella; species Duganella sp. S19_KUP01_CR8. The sequence goes on from NZ_JAQQPR010000019.1 coordinate 88,547, forward strand.
GGCTGCACGCGGTGCCGGACAGCGTGCTGGCGGTCGCCACGTTCTCCCATGCCGACAGGTCGTCCTTGACCGCGCTCGCATGGCCGCAGTAGATCAGTTGGCGGTGATAGTCCTCGCGCAGTTGCTGGATGGGATGGCCGTTCCAGCGCACCTCCCCCGCCAGCGGCCGTCCCAGACCGCACAGCAATCGCAGCAGGCTGGTTTTGCCGCTGCCGTTGCCACCCTTGAGCCACAAGGCTTCGCCGCTTTGCAGCTCGAAATTCAGATCGCTGAACAACTGCCGCTCGCCGCGCGCGCACGCCAGCCGGTGCGCCTGCAGACGCATGGTCGTGGCCCCCATCAGTGCTGCAGCAGTTCGCCGTGGCCGGTCGCGCCACCGACCGCGCCCAGCTCACCCGCCGTCTCGAAGCCGATCAGGCCAAAGCGCTTCAAGTGCGTGCGCAGGATGTTGCGGCTGATGCCCAGCACCCTCGCCGTCTGCACCTGGTTGCGATGGCAGGTGTCGAAGGCGGTGCGCACCAGGCCTTCCTCGAAGCGGTCGAACAGGTCCGGCTGGTCACTGTCGATCATGCTGTTGACCAGCGCTGACAGCTGCTGCTGGAACGTCTCCGCGCTGGGACGCGGCGGCGCCGACGGCGCCTGCCGCGCGTGATGGCTGTGATGGCGGTGCGAGATGCCGGTCAGCTTCAGGTCTTCGGCCGCGATCTGGTTGTCGCGGCAGACGATCAGCGCGAAGTGGATGACGTTTTCCAGCTCGCGGATATTGCCCGGCCATTCGTAGGACAGCAGCGCCGCCCTGGCGTCCGCCGCCAGCGTGACGTTCTCCAGATTCAGCTTGCCGCTGTAGACATCGATGAAGTGGCGCGCCAGCGGCAGGATGTCGCCGGTGCGCTCGCTCAGCGGCGGCAGGTGCACGGTCGCCACGCCGAGGCGGTAGTACAGGTCCGAGCGGAAGCGGTCGGCCGCAATCGCCTTGTGCAGGTCGACGTTGGTGGCCGCCACCAGCCGCACGTTCAGCGGTATCGGCTGGCGCGCGCCGAGGCGCACCACCTGCCGCTCCTGCAGCACCCGCAGCAGCTTCACTTGCAGCGCCAGCGACAGGTCGCCGATCTCGTCGAGAAACAGGGTGCCGCCGTTGGCCGCTTCAAACCAGCCGGAACGCGCCTGCGTAGCGCCGGTGAAGGCGCCCGCCTCGTGGCCGAACAGCTCCGCATCGATCAGCGATTCGCTGAAGGCGCCGCAGTTGACCGCGACGAAGGGGCCGCGTCGTCCGCTCTGCGTATGGATGTGGCGCGCGATCAGCTCCTTGCCGGTGCCGGTCTCGCCGATGATCAGCGTGGTGGCGTCGCTGCGCGCGATGCGCTCCACTTGCTGCAACAGCTCCGACGAGCGCGGATCTTGAAACAGCATGGCCTTGGCGCGGATCGACAGGGTCATCCCGGACTGGTCGGGGAAGGTAAGTAGTTTGTCCACGGCGGTTCCTGTTATTGTTGAGGAGTCAAGTCAGCGTAAGGCGAATTTATTGCGTCGCACACGAATCATTACGTACATCTAAATTCACATTCTGGATAAAGACACCACACCCCTTGTGTGGACTGGCGCGGCTTGCGGGAAGAACGTAAAATAATTTTGCGCAGGGTGTTGTATTTTTTGCTGCACCGCGGGGTGCTGTGAAATCAACAGTTCATCAACAGCCGACCAACATCTGTCACAAAACCGGACGCCGGCGCGTCTAAGCTCGACGACCACTACTTTTACTTGCCATGACCGAGACCACCTCCTCCGCCGAACTGACCACCTTCGCCGCGCTGCGCCCACGGCTGTTCTCCATCGCCTATCGCATGCTCGGCACCCGCGCCGACGCCGAGGACGTAGTGCAGGATGCCTGGCTGCGCTGGCACGGCAGCGAACAACAGGCGGTGCAATCGGCCGAGGCCTGGCTGGTGACCATCACCACCCGCCTCGCCATCGACCGCCTGCGCTCGCGCATGGCGGAGCGCGAGTCCTATGTCGGCTGGTGGCTGCCGGAGCCGATCGTGGAGCTGGACGAGCGCACGCCGGAGAGCAGCGCGGAGCTGGCGAGCGAGGTGTCGATGGCCTTCCTGTGGGTGCTGGAGCGCTTGTCGCCGGAGGAGCGCGCGGCCTTCCTGATGCGGCAGGTGTTCGACCAGGATTACGCCGATATCGCGGGCATGCTGGGCAAGAGCGAATCGACCTGCCGGCAGATGGTGCATCGCGCGCAGGAGCGCGTGCAGCAGCAGAAGCCGCGCTTCGACGTGCCGAAGGAGCAGCATCGCGATTTGCTGGTCAAGTTCATGGAGGCGGCCAAGGTCGGCGACCGCGCGGCCATGAAGGCGATGATGGCTGGCGACGTACAGCTGGTGGCCGACGGCGGCGGCAAGGTCAACTCCTTCCTGCACATCCTGCACGGCGCGGGACGGGTGGCGGGCGTGTACTGGTCGCTGGAACACCAGAATCCGAACCGGGTCGCCTACCGGCAGGCGCGCGTCAACGGCGTGCCGGGGCTGGTGCGCTATGTGGACGGCAAACTGGAGTCGGCGCAGTCCTTCCAGGTGGAGGATGGCCGCATCGCGGCGATCTTCATCGTGCGCAATCCGGACAAGCTGACCGGATTGCCGCAATTTATTTAAAAAAAATTTAAAAAAGCTGTCACAGAACGCGAAGCCGGGGCGTCTTACAGGTATGAAGGGCGCAATGGTGTGCCCTCACTGACTGAAAAGGCGCCATCATGAACCACTCCGCACGCATCCCCTTCTTCCAACTGGCACAACCCCAGCTGCACGCGATGATCGCGTTGTCCGGCTCCGTCAAGAAAAGTTCGCTGGGCGCGCGCCTGGTGGAGCTGATCAATCTGCGCGTGTCGCAGATCAACGGCTGCGGCGTGTGCATCGACATGCACTGGCGTGACCTGATCAAGCAGGAAGCCAATCCGCGCCACCTGAACGCCATCGCCGGCTGGCGCGAAGCACCGTTCTTCAGCGACCGCGAACGGGCAGCGCTGAACTGGGCCGAGGCGGTCAACGCGATCCCGCACCAGCATCCGAGCGACGACGATTTCGCCCTGCTCCAGCAGCATTTCACCGATAACGAAATCGCCGAGATCAGCTACACCATCGCCGTGATCAAGGGTTGGAACACCATCAACGCCAGCCTGCGCAACCAGATTCCGGAAGTACCGGCGCCTGGCATGTAAGGTCAGCGTTTGAGGACTTGTGCGACCACGGCGCAGACGTGGTCGACATCTTCCAGCGTCATCGCCGCGTGCAGCGGCAGGGTGACGGTTTCGCGCGCGATGCGTTCGGCGTTGGGGAACTGGCCGTCGGTGTAGCCGTAGCCGCGACCGACGGTGGTCAGGTGGCAGGCTTCATACGACATTCCGGTACCGACGCCCTGCTCCTGCAAGGCGGCGCGGAAGCTCTGCCGCGTGTGGCCGAACTGTTCGTACGGGATCAGCACATTGAACATGTTCCAGCTCTGGCGCGGCACGCCTTGCGGCGGCAGCACCACGCCCGGCATCGGCGGGAATTTTTCAAAGTAGCGCTCGACCAGCGTGGCGCGCTGCGCCAGGAAGCGCGGCAGCTGCTTCAGTTGATGGACGCCGATCACCGCCGACACGTCGGACATATTGAATTTTCCGGCGGCGATGGCGACGTCGCGCGTGTCGTCCGGCAGGCGCTTGATGCCGTGGAAGCGCAGCACGTCCACCAGTTTGGCTTCGTCCTCGCTGGCGACGACGATGGCGCCGCCTTCGATGGTGGTCATGTTTTTATTCGGGTGGAAGCTGAAGACGGCGATGTCGCCGAAGCCGCCCACCGGCTGGTCCTTCCAATACGAACCTTGTACCAGCGCGGCGTCTTCAATCACGCGCAGCTGGTGGCGCTTGGCCAGCGCGTACAAGGCGTCGATGTCGCCCAGCGCGCCGGGGAAATGGGTCGGCATGATGGCCTTGGTGCGCGGCGTGATGGCCGCCTCCACTTGCGCCAGGTCGATGGCGCGGGTGTGCAGCTCGCAATCGACGAACACCGGCGTGGCGCCGACCTTGACGATCATGTTCATCGCGGAGAAGAAGGTTTGGGCGGAGGTGATCACCTCGTCGCCGGGGCCGATGCCGCACACTTGCAGCGCGATCTCCATCGCGCCCGTGGCTGACGTCAGCACCCGTGTGGGACGCGCACCGAAACTCTCCGATAGCGCACGCTCCAGCTCAGTGACATTGGGGCCGGTGGCTATCCAATTGGAATGCAGTACGGCGGCTACGGCCTGGATGGTGTCTTCATCAAGTTGGGGTTGGGCAAATTTGAGCATGGGTGTGGCCTGGACGACGAAACTGGGGAGGATGATTCTACCAGCGCGGCGACGCCCGGTGATACCATAAAACTGCGACAAACTTCAGACGTCAGTCCTCAACTTGTAGCGACCTCAAAAATGACCTATCAACCGGCGAACAACATCTCGCAACTCAGCACTATCGAGTTGGTCGAAGCGATGCAGTGCATGCCCGTGGGCGTGACCATTATCGATCGCAGCCTGCAGATGCGATTCTGGAACGACGCGTTCTGCCGCCTGCTGGATTTCCCGCAAGAGATCATGCATGCGGGCGTGACGTTGCAGGAATTGTTCCTGTTTAACGCCAAGCGCGGCGACTATGGCCCCGGCGATCCCGACGACCAGGCCCAGGAGCGCATTCGGCTGAGCATGATGTTTCAACCGCATCAGTTCACCCGCACCCGCGCCGACGGCACCGTCCTCGACATCACCGGCCGGGTGATCCATGACCCGGGTGGGCAGGCGATCGGTTTCGTCACGATCTATCAGGATGTCACGCGCGAGCATCAGCATGCGCAGCATCTGCTGGCCGCCAACAAGGAGCTTCAGGTTGCCTATGACGATCTGCGGCTGGCCCAGATCAGCTACGCCGCGATGGAAGAGGACCGGCGCCGCTACTACCAACTGGCGGTGCGCGATCCACTGACCGGCTTGTTCACCCGCTACTACATGGAAGACGCGGCGGCGCGCCTGATCGAACTGCATGAGCGCGACGAAGCCACGCGCTTGGCCTTGCTGGTGTTCGATGTCGATCGCTTCAAAGACATAAATGATGCACACGGGCATCTCGGTGGCGATACGGTGCTGCGCCATATCGCGCTCCTGCTCAAGCAGCACTCGCGCCGGTCCGATGTCGCGGTACGTTTTGGTGGCGACGAATTTGCCGTTTTTCAATCGGGTGTCGGCGACATGGAATGCCTGGCGTTTGCCGAGCGCTTTCGCGAGGCCGTGTGCGCAACCCGGCTGGATGGCGAGCTGTCCGAGCTCAGGCTATCGATCAGCGTCGGGGTGGCCGAGCATCGGATCGGCGAATCGATGACCGATCTGTTGTCGCGCGCCGACGCGGCGCTGTATGCCGCCAAGCGCGCCGGCCGCAACTGTGTGCAAAAAGCGGATTAGAGTCGTGAACTTTTCCTGGGGAGGCTCCATGCTCATGCGGATGCTGGCTTGCTGGCTGCTGTTATGCCTGGGCGGATCAGCGCAGGCCGGCTCTGTCGAATGCGGGGACATCAAGCTGGCGTTTCACAACGTCGGCGCCTTGTATTATCGCGGGCCGGACGGCGCCTGGACCGGCATCGACAAGGATGTCGTCGATGAGCTGGCTAAACGCACGGGATGCCATTTTCAGGCCACCCTGGAATCGCGGGTGCGCATCTGGACCATGCTGGCTGGCGGCAAGCTGGACATGTCGGTATCCGGCATTCCGACCCCGGAGCGGGAAAAATTCGCCCGTTTCATCCCCTACTTCGCCGCGCGCAACTACGTGCTGCTGGACCAGAGCTTGCCGGCGTCGGCCACCACGGCGGAAGGTTTCCTGGCCGCTCAGGGGTATAAAGTCGCGGTCGTCAAGAGTTACAAGCATGGGGCTGGGTACGATCTGTGGCTGGACAAATTGCGGGCGCAGGGACGGGTGTATGAAGCCGCCGACTTCCCCTCGGTGGTGCGGCTATTGAAGATAGGCCGCGTACAGGCGGTCCTGGCCGTGCCGGTCGTTTGGGTGCCCGTCCTGAAGCAGGAGGGCTTGAGCGAGTCGGTCCGTGTGATGGACTGGGTTCCCAGGGAAAATATCGCCCATGGACTGATCATCTCGCGCGAACGTATTCCAGCGGCAACCGCTGAGCGCATGGCCAAGGCGATCGAGTCGATGCGCAATGACGGCACGCTGTTGATGATCTTCAGGCGTCATATAGGCGATGAGCTTGCGAGTGGTTTGCTCAATTATCAATAAAGCTGAAGTGCGTGCCCTGCAGTTGCCACCTAACGCGCCGATTTACGCCGTTCGTAAGGCACGTTCGGTGGCAAGGACGAACGGCGCAGACGAACGCCTTGCGTTTCGATACCGGCCAGAAGCCCCCACGCGGCAACCCAACGTGACGCTCGATCTTTCAGAGGTATCGATTGCGTGGCAATTGCGCGGCCAAGCGCGATGATCATTCTATTCATCGCGTAAGACTTCTTTTGCGGACACAAACTGGCAATGCGCGCCATAGCAGCTCCGTATTTACTGGGTCGACGTCGTACATCATCCCCCGCTCAGAAAGAACGTACCGTGCGCCATCCCACTTATGTTCGTAATCCATCGTGCACGCCCCGCGCCATACTAAAGATGTTGAAGTGATGCGCCGCCATTCAGTTGTCGCTGCATCAGATCTTTGGCCGCCGCGAGCGCATCGTCCACCTTTGCCGCAACATCCGGGGTGACGCCCACGCCCTCCCAGTTTGTATGGGTGATGGGGCTGATCGAGCGCTTGCTTGGGATAAAGGCAAAAAAATGCTCACTGAGACGATATGGGCGCGAAGCGTTAGCGCCGCCCCAGGTGCGTTCGCCGATCACCGTGGCGCGTTTCAGCGCCTGCATTTGGTACGCGAATGATTCGGCGGCGGACTTGGTATCGGGGCCCGCCAGGATGAGGACCGGCTTCTTGCCGCCATAGCGCTTGCCGTCAAGCTTATCCCGCGTCCAATACTGCGTGGTGATGCCGGTCGCACGTTCCCAGCTGTCGTCGAGGCGGGTGCGCTCGTCAACCAGATAGCTGATCAGTAGCGCCACTGCGTCTCCCCCGCCACCGCCGTTGTTGCGTAGATCGATGATGAGGCCATCGGTGTCAGCGAGTTCATTCATCGCTGCGGCGAACTTGTCGGATACGAGGAAAACCGGCCCGAAAGAGGAAATCTGCAGGTAGCCAATATTGGGGCTAAGGTGATCAACCTTTTCCACGCCAAGGTTTGATGCGAGGACCCTTGCAAGCACGGCAGGCGGCACCTGTTTTTCCCACTCCGCCCGCGTCTGGGGTGGCGGCGGCATGGCATCATCGGGCGACACCGGGCGGGCACTGACATCTACTAACAGATGCTTGTCGTGAACAACGCCATTAATGTCATCCAACAGCTGTTTGGCCAGTTGTTTACCGTCCGTGATCCCATCGTACTTGCCCTCGCGCTGGTGCTGGCGCAAGACGACCTCGGCTTGTTGGGCTTTGTCTGGAAAAACGTAGTTGGCATTCAGCTTGGCAACCAGCGTATCGATGACCTCCAAACGGGCCGCCCGATCGACCTCCACTGTCGGCGGCGCCGGGGGCGTGCCGGCAATTGCTCCTGTCTCGGCCAGCAATAACAAAGACAGTGTGACCATCCATTTCTTTTTCATTATTTTCCTTTCACATCATTATGTGGAAACGATTAATTGCGCGCCGTCGGCACGAGGGCGGCCGACTACATCTGGCGGAACTGCCTGGTAAACCCCTCACTAACGGACAAGCGTTCGGTCCGGCCTTTCAGGATCACCTCCAGGCCGGCGCCGCCGCGCGCGCCCTGTTCACTGCGTTCGATCCGGTCGACGGCCTGGAGGTTGACGATGGCGCTGCGGTGGATTTGCGCGAACAGCTGCGGGTCCAGCTGCTCGAGCAGGGACTTGATGGGCAGCCGAATCAGCGCATCGCCTCTGTCCGTCACCACCCGTGTGTACTTCTCGTCCGACTGGAAGTACAGCACTTCGCTCACCATCACCAGCCGCACCGTATTGCCGCTCGAAGCCTTGATCCACTTGAGGTACACCGGCGCGCTCTCCTGCTCGAACAGCCTTTCCCACACGGCCGGCGGCGGGCTTGCGGCCGCGCGCGACTTCAGGCGGCGGATCGTCTGCAGCAGACGCGCGGTCGTCAACGGCTTGACCAGGTAGTCGGCCGCGCCGGCATCGAAAGCGGCCAGCGCATAGTCCGCGTAGGCCGTAACGAACACCACCTGGCAGGACTCGGGAATATGGCGCGCCACCTCCATGCCGTTCAGGCCGGGCATCTGGATGTCCAGGAACACGATGTCCGGTTTCAGCGCATCGATGGCCGTCACCGCGTCGATGCCGTTTTCGACTTGGCCGGCGATCTGCAGCTCGGGCCACAGGACGCGCAGCTGGTCCGTCAGTTCCGCCCGCAGCAGAGGCTCGTCTTCGACGATCAGGGCGCTGGGCATCAGGCGTGGCTCCCTGCCACAGGCACCGCCAGCACGGCGCGCACGCCTTGTCCGTCGCCGGGCTCCACGAACAGGCTGGCCTCGCGCCCGTACAGCAGCAACAGGCGCTCTGCGATATTCGCCAGCCCCGTGCCCTGCCCGGCCTGTTCGGTCAAGCCGACGCCGTCGTCGACCACGGACACGCTCAGCAGCTTGCCCTCTCTCTTGCTCTCGCACCTTGCGCTGACGGTGATCAGGCCCGGCCGGCTGGCCCGCTCCAACCCGTGTTTGACGGCGTTTTCCACAAGCGAGATCAGCATCGCCGGCGGAAACGGCAGGCGGCGCAATCCCTCTTCCACCTCGACCGCGAAGCGCAGGCGCGCGCCCATGCGGATGCGCATCAGCGCCAGGTAGTCGCTCACAAGATCCATTTCTCGTCCGAGAGTCGAGGACACCGAGCGCATATCCGGCAGCGCGTTCTGCAGGTAGCCGACCAGGTGGTCGAGCATCTCCTGCGCGGCCTGCTGGTTGGTGCGGATCAGATACTTCAGATTGGCCAGGGTGTTGAACAGGAAGTGCGGCTCGACCTGGGCCTGCAAGGCCGACAGGCGCGCCTGCAGCGAGGTGCGTTCCAGCTCGCGTTCACGCCGAGCCGCATCCAGTGCGTTGGCATGGCGCGCGAGGTGCTGGCGCAGCTGGGCGCACACCATTTCTGCGGCCTTCAGCGACTCGCCCTGCTGGATCGCGAACCAGGCCAGGCCCGGGCGGCAGTGCAGCTCGATGTGGCAGCTGGGACCCAAATCGGACGATACCCTCACCTCGACATGGCGCCCCAGCGCCAGCGGACGCCAGCGGCCCAGCACGATCCGGCCCTTGAACGGGTCGTGGAAGAACGCCGGCGGGCCGGAGTAGCCGAGCGCCGTGCCGAGCGCGAGTCCCGACAAGGATTCGGTGCACAGGTCAAAGGTGGTATAGGGATTAAACGGCGCATCGATGCGGCGCGTCACCGAGGAGGCCATCGCCTCGGCACACAGCGCCTTGCCCTCGTCGACCAGCCGGGCAAGAAAGCCGCGGGCGATCCCGTTCGACATCAGCGCGAACCAGGCCATCACCGCCAGCACACCGCCGCCGACCATGTACGGATTCAACTTGCGGGCCTCGAATTCGCCCGGCGCAGCCGTGCCGACGTTCAGCCAGAGCGGCAGCAGCGCGATCGCCAGCGACAGGAACAGCAGCGAACCGGCGTTGAAGCGCAGCGCCGATTGCAGCAGGTAGCGGCGCACCAGGCGGCGGTCGTGCCTGACCTCCGGTACGGGAGGAGCGTTGAATGGCAGAAATGCGGGAGAACTCATTAAATTCCTCGAGTTGAGCTTGTCCCGCCATTCTAGCGGCTCGGGTGCGCGTGTTTTCGCCCATGCGACGAATGACCGCAAATCGGGGAGGAAACCGGCGCCGGCCGGATGAATGCCGGCGGCCGAATCGCTGACTGGGCTTGGCGGTGCCTGCGGCGATTTTTTTTATAGATGACGCCAGCGCCAGCAATAGGATTAAAAAGAAAGCCCCACCAGGCTTTCGCCTGGCGGGGCTTTCTTTTTAATCCAGTGGTGGAGACGGCGGGAATCGAACCCGCGTCCGCAAGCACTCTACAGACAGTTCTACATACTTAGCACTATCATTTAATTTAACCAGTACAACACGGATGTGCACGTTTTGGACTAGCGATTCACCTTAGATTTAGCGCGGATTGAAGTGACCCCTCACAGCGCGAGTCCCTGTAAATGACTCCACAGCTTTTAACGGCCCACCCCAGGGACGAGGTGTTGTGGAGCTAACAGCAATTAAGCTGCCAGTGCGTACGAGTTATCGTTTGCAGTTAAGTTTTTTCAGGTTGTATTTACGAGGTAGCCCGCCCTCGGTATGCCCTGCGCTGCTTTGCAACCCACGTCGAAACCAGGTCGTCCCCACAGAACTCCATTCTACCGCACTTTGCCCGCCTTCGCATCCTCCCCTGAAGCGCACGTCAAACGCCCGTCATATTTGACCGTTATGATGATCGCAGTTCTCACACAGAACGACCATTTAGCGCCTCCCAGAGGCGGCTACTACCGGCGCCGGCGGTCGGGAAATATACCGGCACCAACATTCTCCGCTCGTTACAGCATCTGCCCAGCTTTGGCCACCAGCCCCAAAATCCCGAGAAAACCAGAGATCATCAGCGCGACCAGCCAACGAAACTGGGCGTCACTGCGATCCATCCGCTTCTGACTTTCATGTATCACTGTGTCGATGCGGATGGTGGTTTCACGGTGCAAATTGTCGATGCGACCACTAATTTCCCTGTGCATGCCGTCTAAGCGACTTGACGTGTCTCTTTGCAATTCGTAATTTTGAGTATTCATCGCCAAGAAATGGGCCGCAGTCTCCTGCCGAACCTGCTCTATCTTGACATCGACCAGTTTGAAGTTCTCTGCAGTCTCCTGCCGAACCTGCTCTATCCTGGCATCGACCGCCTTGAAGTTGTCTGCGGTTTCCTTACGCAAATCGTCTATCCGCGCGGTGACTTCGCGACGCGTCTCATCTATCCGCGCCATGGTCTCGTGACGCAGTTCATCTATCCGCGCCGTGGTCTCGTGACGCAGTTCATCGATCCGGGCGTTGACCTCCTTGAAGCCGGCACCCATCTCCTGCCTTAATATTTCCATGTCCGGGCTCATATCCTCATCCTCGGCACCACTGTGGCCGTTGTCAAGCTGAGCTAACGCGTTATTTTTCGCATGCATGGAACGGCCCCTACCCTATCCAGCCAGCTTAATCCCGGCTCCACGCCACATCTCTGATCTGCCTCAAGGCCATCCTTGCGCAGCGTTGTTGCGACGCAGCATAAAATAGGATTTCTGCATGCTTTTTCGGGTGCAAGCGACACTCTGCATTAAAATGAAAGCCACACTTCCCGCGCCTGAGCCTCGCCATGCCCGATGCCGCCGTCCTCGCCGCTCCCAGCCCCAAGAAACGCGGGCGGCCCCACAAGGGGAAAGGCGGCGGCCTGCGCGCCGAATTGCTGGAGAAATCGGCCCAGCTGTTCCGCACCAAGGGCTACGACAACACCACCGTGCGCGAGATCGCGGCCGCCGCCGGCATCCAGGCCGGCAGCTGGTTCTATCATTTCAAGACCAAGCAGGACATCCTGGCCGCCATCATGGAACAAGGCCTGGCCCGTTCGCTGGCCGAGATCGAAGCCATCGCCCGCCAGCCGCTGCCGCCCTGCGACCTGCTGCGCCAGCTGGTCGAGGCCCATCTGCATACCTTGCTGGCGCCCGACCACCATTTCATCGCCGTGCTGCTGTACGAATGGCGCTCGCTGGACGAATCCTCGCGCGCCCGCATCGTCGCCCTCAAGGACCGCTACGAGGCGGTGTGGGACCACGCCATCGCCGCGCTGCACCGCTCCGGCGACTGGGCCATGCCCTCGCAATTCGACCGCCTGCTGATCTTCGGCGCGCTGAACTGGACGGTGCAATGGTACAAACCCGGCAGCGGCGTCGACGTCCAGCAACTGGCCCAGCAGGCAATGCTGTTCATCTTGCGCACGCCGGCCGCGCTTGAGGCACAATAGAGGCGTATCTTGAAAGGAATGCCCTATGATCTATGAAATCGCCGAGTTGTACATCAAACCCGAATCCCACGCCGCCTTCCAGGCCGCGGTAGCCGAGGCTGTGCCTGTGTTCCGGGCCGCCACCGGCTGCCTGTCGATGCGCCTGGACCGCGACATCGAAGTGCCGGACACGTATCATCTGGTAGTGGGCTGGGAAACGCTGGACAACCATCTGGTCGATTTTCGCGCCAGCCAGGGCTTCCTGGTCTGGCGTGGGCTGGTGGGCAGCTATTTCGCCCTGCCGCCGAAAGTGGAACATTTCGAAACCGTGGTCCCCGGCTTTTAAGCCGCCCATCGCTGTCCAGTCTCAAGACGGAGGCTCATCATGACACGTACCATCCATCGCAATTTCGACCAGGTGACGGACGCCGAAAGCGCCCGCAGCGCGCTGCTGTCGAGCGGCTTCCCGCCGTCCTGCGTCAAGCTGACCAAGCATACGACGCTGCCGCCCAGCGTCTCGACCAGCATGGTCGGCAACCTGCTGGACTCGCTGACGCCGGGCGGCCCGGCCGCAGCCGCCCACGCGCGCCAGCGCAGCGGCGCCATGCTGACCATCGATATCTACGACGAGGACGAGGGCGCCAAGGCGGACAGCATCATGGGCGGCTTCGGCGCCACCGGGGCCTAGCAGTCCAACAATCAGGTGGACAGCAGGCCGGCCGCTTCGGCCTGCTGGCGCCGCATCCATTCGCCGGCGTCGGCCACGGTCAGCGCTCGCGCGTAGAAGAAACCCTGCAAGGCGTGGCAGCCGGCGTCGCGCGCGGCCACCGCTTGCTCCAGCGTTTCTATGCCTTCGGCCACCACCTGCAGGTCGAGCGCGGCGGCCAGCTGGCAGATCGCCTTGACCACCGCCACCGCGTCCGGCGCCGGCAGCGGGTCGATCAGGCCGCGGTCGATTTTCACCGTACTCAACGGCAGCTGGCGCAGCATGCTCAGCGACGAGAAGCCGGTGCCGAAATCATCCATCGCGACGTCGATGCCCAAGGTGCTCAGGTGTTGCAACTGCAGCCGGGTGTCGTCGAGGTTGTCGACCGCGGCGCTTTCGGTGATCTCCAAGGTCAGGCAACGCGGCGGGATGGCGGTCTCGCTCAGCGTCTGCTCGACGATCTGCAGGAAACCGCGATTGAGCAGCTGCATCGGCGAGACGTTGACCGCCACCGGCACGCAATCGCCCAGCTCGGCGCACCAGACGGCGATCTGGCGGCAGGCTTGCCCCAGCAGCATGGCGCCCAGCTCCGGGATCAAGCCGGTGCGCTCGGCGATGGCGATGAATTCCACCGGACTGACCCAGCCAATGCCCGGCCGCACCCAGCGCGCCAGCGCCTCAAAGCCCAGCAGCTTGCCGGTCACGGCGTCGATCTTGGGCTGGTAGTCCAGATAGATCTCGTGGTTCTTGATGCCTTTGCGCAGCGCCTGCTCGTTGTCCAGCGTCTGGCTCGACATCTGCTCGAAGCGCTGTTCGGCCATGGCCAGCGCGGTGCCCGGGGTGCGCTTGGCCTGGTACATGGCGGCGTTGGCGGCGCGCAGCAGCGCTTCGGCGTTGCCGGCGTTGTCGGGGAAGACCGCCATGCCCATCGAGGCGTCGATGAAGTATTCGCCGCCCGGCACGGTGAGCGCCTGCACGCAGGCGTTTTTCAAGCGCTCGGCGATGTCTCGCGCATTGCCTTCGTCGGGGTCGACGATGGCGAATTCGTCGCCGCCCAGCCGTATCAATTCGGCGCGCGCGCCGAGCGCGTCCTTGAGCTTGGCGGCGAAGGCCTTGAGCACGTGGTCGCCCGTCACATGGCCCTGGCTCTGGTTGAACAGTTTGAAGCGGTCGATATTCAGCACCACCAGCGTGCAGTGCAAGGAGCCGTCGGCCAGGTAGCAGTACTCCCGCAGGCGCTGCATCAGCACGGCGCGGTTGGGCAGGCCGGTCAGCTTGTCGTGCGTGGCCTGGTGCACCAGCGCGCGGGCGCTGGCGTTGCGCTCGGTGTCGTCGGTGATCAGGATCTGGGTGGCGCCGACGCCGTCCCATTCGACCCGCCACGCTTCGAAGCGCAGCTCCAGTTCGCGGCCGCCGGCCACTTCGCGCCGGCCTTCCCAGCTGGCGATGTCGAGCTTGCCTTCCTGCAGCAGGCGGTGCTGGCGCTGCAATTGCTCGTCGCTGAAGCTCTCCGGCGGCAGGTCGGCAAACACCGTGTAGTTGCCCTGCCCCAGCGGCATGCCGTAGATGCCGCGCACCGCCGGATTGGCGTACAGGATGCGCTGGCCGTCGGTGACCACCACGCCCTGCACCGAGTGCTCGGTCAGCAACTGGAAGCGGGCGGCTAGCTTGCCGGCGTCGCGCAGCGCACCGTCCAGCGCGCTCAGCATGAAGACGGTGCCGATCGCGGCGCGCAGCACGGTGCCGAACACGATGTTGGCGGCAATGCCCTGCTCGCCGTACAGCACCAGCAGCAGCTGGTTCAGGCCCAGCAGGATCAGCAAGGGACCGACCAGGCGCTCCAGCGCGTGGGTGGACCACAGCCAGCGGGTGGCCAGCGCGCCCAGTCCGCACAGCACCAGCATATTGCACAGCGGCCAGTAGAACAGCTTGCCGGCGACGTCCGGCGCCACCAGCGCGGCGGCGGCGGCCACACCGATGGCGATGGCGACGCCGCGCGGCAGGCGGCGGCCGGCCAGCTGCATCACGCCGGAGCCGAGGAACAGCAGGTTGGAGATGGCGCCGACCAGCACCAGCGGCATGCCCAGGCGGTCGAACGGCGCCGGCGCGGTGGTATGGATCAGGTAGGCCAGCGGGATCAGCGCGGCGAACAGCGTCGAGCAACCCATGTGGTGGGCGAAGGCCTGGTTGCGGTGGCGTCGCCATACCAGCAGCAGCGCCGCGCCGATGACGGCGTACATGGCGGCGTTGAGCAGGTACAGGTAGCGCATGCTGTCCATGTCAGGCCGCCGGGTGGTTGAACACTTGCCGCAGATAGGCCAGGAAGGTCTCGTCCTTGCATAGCGTCTTGCCGGGCGAGTCGGACAGCTTGGCCACCGACTGGCCGTTGCAGCACACCAGCTTCATGACGATGTTCAGCGGCGTCAGGCCGACGTCGTTGGTCAGGTGGGTGCCGATGCCGAAGCCGGTCATGATGCGGTCGGCGAAGTGGCGGTACAGCGCGAACGCGGTCTCCAGCTTCAGGCCGTCGGAGAACACCAGGCGCTTGGTGTTGGCGTCGACCCGCAGCGCGGCGTAGTGGGCCAGCGCTTTTTCGCCCCACACCACCGGGTCGCCGGAATCGTGGCGCAGGCCGTCGAACAGCTTGGCGAAGTACAGGTCGAAGTCGTCGAGGAAGGCGTCCATGCCGACCACGTCGGTCAGGGCGACGCCGAGGTCGCCCCGGTATTCCTGCACCCAGGCTTCCAGCGAGGCTTTCTGGAAATCGCGCAGGCGCACGCCGAAGGCCTGGAACGACTGCATGTATTCGTGCGCCATGGTGCCGATCGGCACCAGGCCGAACTTCATCGCCTGGTAGACGTTGGAAGTGCCCTTGAAGTATTGCGGCACTTCGCGCGCCAGCCGCTGCACCACTTCGTCGTGCCAGGCGGCCGAGTAGCGGCGGCGGGTGCCGAAGTCGGAGAATTCGAAGGGGTGGCGCCTGGCCGGCTCGGCGCCGAAGGCCTTCAGGGCGGCGATCTTGGCGCTCAGGCGCGCGCGGCCCTCCTCCAGCGCGGCGGCGCCGTCGAAGCGGCGGAAGTACAGCTCGTTGACGATGTAGAGCACATAGATCTCAAAGCCCATCACGTGCACCTGTGGGCCGCTGGCGTGGATCACCAGCGTGGCGCCGTCGGCGCGCACCTCGATGAACTTGCGCTGGAAACGGAACACGGTGAGGAAGTCGACGAAATCGCTCTTGATGTAACGCAGCGAGCGCAGGTAGTTCAGCTCCTCGTCGCGGAAGCTCATCGAGCACAGGTGGTCGAGCTCGCGTTCGATGTCGGGCAGCAGCTCGGTCAGCGGATAGGCGGTGGCGTTGCGGCAGACAAACTCGTACTCGGTGTGCGAGTTCGGATGGCCGTGCAACAGCGCCTGCCACATGGTGAACTTGTATAAATCGGTCTCCAGCAGGCTGCGGACGATGGGTTGGTTCATGCGGGGTCCGTTCCCAGCGCGCGGCTGGCGTTGGCCAGCAGTTCGGGCAGCACGTCGGCCGCCTGCCGCAGCTGCACGCCGCGCGCCTGCATCGCTTGCAGGAAGGCCTGGTATTGCGGCTCGAAGCCGGTCACGGGGCTGATGCAGTCGGTCAGCAGGACCAGCTTGGACAAGGGCTGCCCGCCGAAGTGCTCGACGATGTGCTCGACCGTGGCCTTGACGCAGTGGCTGCCGGCCTCGCCGGCGATGTAGACCTGGTCGGCCTCGGCCAGCGAGGCGATGAACTTGGTGTTGAGCTGGGTGTCCGGGTCGTCGGCGTCCGGCACCTCGGCCATCACGGCGGAATAGTGCTCGGTCCACGGGTTCGAGCCCTTGGCCAGCTTGGCGACGATGCCCAGCGAAGCTTCCTCCCAGGCGCCGTAGGCGGCACGCACATGATCGTGGACGTTGTGGCCCCAGGTGCCGATCTCGCAATGCACCGGCCACACCATCAGCCGGTAGCGGCCCGCCGCCTCCAGTTTGTCGAGGTAGTTCAGCGCCAGCGGCAAGGCGCCGGCATGGCGCGGCAGGAATTTTTCGGCGCGCACGTCGGCCGCGCTGATCTGCGTGAACGGCGCCACCGGCGCGCCGTCGCGGGCGATCCAGAAGGTCGGGTGGGCGATGTCGAAGCGATGGTGCGAGTCCAGCGTGATGCTGATGGCGGTCAGGCCGGCGCGGCCGCGGTTGATCAGGCCGGCCAGGCGCAACATATCCTGGTGGGCGCCGAGCACCGGCAAGGCCGGCGCGTGCGGCGCGCGGGTGGCCGGGTCGAGCGGCAGGTGGCTGTCCGGCAGATCGCAAAAATCGTTTTGCGGATCGATGATCAGCAGATGCAGGTTGCGTTTCATGTGAGCTCCGATGCTTGCTTAACTGTATATGATTTTGCCCGATAGCGCGGGCCGACGGTGAGGATTATCGGCCAAGCCGCACGAATTTGCGTAAAATGCATTTTCAACAAGATGGAGGAAACCATATGAACACTCGTCTGCTCTCCGCCGCCGCGCTGGCGGCCGCACTGTCCGGTTGCGCCAGCACCGGTTTTCCGCCGGTGACGGTGCCCGACGCGCTGCAAGCGCCCGCCGGCCACCGGCTGTCGCTGGCGGCCAACGCCAGCGGCGTGCAGATCTATGTCTGCAGCGCCGCCAAGGCCGTTCCGGCCCAGACGGAATGGGTGTTCAAGGCGCCCGAGGCGGCGCTGTTCGACGCCGCCGGCGCCAGCCTCGGCAAGCACTACGCCGGCCCGACCTGGGAGGGCCTGGACGGCAGCAAGGTGGTCGGCGAGGTCAAGGCCAAACAGGACGATCCGGCCGGCCAGGCGATCCCGAGGCTGCTGCTGGCGGCCAAGTCGGCCAGCGGCGACGGCACCTTCGGCCGCGTCAGCTACGTGCAAAGGCTGGCGACCGAAGCGGGCAAGGCGCCGGCCGGCGGCTGCAGTACGACCGAACTGGGCAAGGAAGCGCGGGTGCCGTACAAGGCGCTGTACCGCTTCTACGTGCCCGGCTGACGGGCGCGCCCCGGACGCAAAAAAACTCCCTGCCGGCAACCGCCGTCAGGGAGTTTTTCATTGAGGGGACTGCGCTTAAGCGGCGATCGCTTCGATCTTCGAGCGGCCCTTGGCGACGGCGGCGGCCACCGCTTCTTCGCCCATGGCCACGCCTTCGGCGACCACGAAGGTGACGTCGGTCATGCCCAGGAAGCCCAGCACCGAACGCAGGTAGGTAGTGACGTGGTCGTAGGCGGCCGCAGGGCCTTCGCTGTAGACGCCGCCACTGGCGACAAATACGATAACTTTCTTGCCGTGGACCAGGCCTTCAGGGCCGTTGGCGCCGTACTTGAAGGTGCGGCCGGCGCGCGCTACGTGGTCGATCCAGGCTTTCAGGCCGGAGGTCACCGAGAAGTTGTACATCGGCGCGCCGATGACGATGGTGTCGGCGGCCAGCAGTTCGTCGACCAAGGTGTCCGAGGTCTTGATGGTGTGGGCCTGGTCGGCGTTGCGCTGCTCGGCCGGGGTGAAGTAGGCGCCCATCATCTGCTCGGTCAGGTGCGGCACCGGGCTGGAGGCCAGGTCGCGGGTGACGACGGTGCCGGACGGGTTGGCCGCTTGCCATTTTGCTACGAACTCGCCGCCGAGCTGGCGCGACAGGGAGCCGGTTTGACGAACACTGCTGTTGATGTGGAGTACGGTTGCCATGATGCTGTTTCCTTTCGGGTGGGAGGGATTGCATTCATCATAGAACGAGTTTAATATCGATGAAACTGGGTAAATTTAAATCCTACCTATCGATATATTAGATATAAAACTCTCAACAAGGTGCAATATGCGCGATCCCGGCCTTCCCTCCCTCGACCAGCTGCGTGTGTTCATCGCCGTCATCGACCATGGCGGTTTCGCCCACGCGGCGCGCGCGCTGCACCGCACGCAGTCGGTGATCAGCTACACCATCGCCAACCTGGAGGAGCAGCTCAACATCGAGCTGCTGGACCGCAGCAAGCGCAAGCCGGTGCTGACCGAGGCCGGCAAGGCGCTGCTGGCCGATGCCCGCGCGGTGTCGCTCAAGGTGGACGGCATGCGAGCCCGCGCCAAGGCGCTGTCGGCCGGGCTGGAGGCGGAGGTGTCGGTGGTGGTCGACGTGATGTTCTCGACCTGCAAGCTGGTGCGCATCCTGCACGCCTTCCAGAAGGAATTCCCGACCGTGGCGATGCGCCTGCGCACCGAGGCGCTGGGCGCCGTCACCCAGCTGGTGCTGGAGCAGGAGTGCCACATCGGCATCAGCGGCTGGATGCCGGGCACGCCGGACACCATCGAGCGCCAGAGCTGCGGCTTCGTCACCATGGTGCCGGTGGCCGCGCCCGAGCATCCGCTGGCGCAGATCGAGGGCATCATCCCCAGCACGGTGCTGCGCGAGCACACCCAGCTGGTGTTGACCGACCGCAGTACGTTGACCAAGGGCCAGGACTTCGGCGTGCTGGCCCTGCGCGACTGGCGCCTGGGCGACCTCAGCTCCAAGCACGCGCTGCTGCGCAGCGGCATCGGCTGGGGCAATATGCCGGTCGAGTTCGTGCAGTGGGACCTGGATGCGGGACGACTGGTGCAGCTGCACATCAGCGAGGGCAGCGCGTTCAGCTTCCCTCTGTACGTGATACGGCGCGGCGACGAGGAGCCGGGGCCGGCCACGCGCTGGCTGATGCAGCAATTCCTGGAGCTGGAACAGCCCGGCGCGCCGCTGCCCAACCACGATATGCGGCCGGTGCCGGTGGCCGGCGATCCGGGCGTCAGCCATATGTACCACCGCCTCAGCGATCAGTCCGGGGCAGCCAAGCCCAAGGGCGAGCCGAACGGCGAGCCGAAAGGCAAGACGAAACACGCGCCGCCGACGGCCGACGTCCCGCCCGGCTTGACGGCGCCCTCGCCTATTTCACTCCGGCGGCGCTGAGCTTGCCGCGCAGGCGGCGGATTTCTTCCGACAGATCGACCACCAGCGCGGCGACGTCGTCGTTGGCGTCGAAGTCGCGCTCGACCTGGCACAGCCGGCGCGCGCGCACCAGGTCGGCGCTGGTGAAACGCCAGGCCACGTAGTCGCCGTCGGCGCCGTCGAGCAGGATGCCGGTGCGCACCCGCTGTAACACCCAGTCCGGCTCGACGGCGCAGGCTTGCGCCAGTTCTTCCACCGTCAGTGCGGCCTCATCGACCAGCACCGGATTCAAAATAGCCTGTCCCATCGCTCATCCTCCCGCGCGCGGGTTGAACGCCAGTTCGCGCGCCATCGTTTGATACAGTTCGCGTGCCTTGTCGCTGCTGGCCGGCGGCAGCACCACCTCCAGCAACAGGTAGAGATCGCCGGTGTCCTTGCCGGGGATGCCGCGCCCGCGCAGGCGCAGCTTGCGGCCGGTCTGCGAGCCGGCCGGCACCGTGACGGTGACCTTGCCGGACGGCGTGGCGACGTCGATCTCGCCGCCCAGCGCCAGCTCCCACGGCGCCACCGGCACCGTTTCGTAGACGTCGCGGCCGTCGATGCGGTAGCGGGCGTTGGGGCGGAACTGGATTTCCAGGTACAGGTCGCCCGGTCCGGCCGCGCCCGGCTGGCCCTGGCCCGACAGCCGCAATTGCTGGCCGGCCGTCACGCCCTTGGGGATGTTGACGCTGAGGTTGCGCTCGCGCGTGACGATGCGGTCCTGGGCGTCGCGCTCGGCCACGGTCAGGCCGATGGTGCGGGTGGCGCCGTGGTAGCTGTCGGCCAGGTCGATGGTGATGCTGGCGTGGCTGTCCTCGCCGCGCCTGGGCGGCGCCTGGCGACGACGGCCGCCGCCGCCCAGGTTGGCGAACAGGTCGGCAAAGAAGTCGCTGCCCATCGGGTCGCCGCCGAAGCCGCCGGCACCGGCGCCGCCGTTGCCGAAGCCACGGCCCCAGTCCGGCGGCGGACGGAATTCCTGGCCGGCGCGGTATTGGTGGCCGCGCCCGAGCTCGTCGTAGGCGGCGCGCTTTTCGGCGTCGCCCAGCACGCCGTAGGCTTCGTTGAGTTCCTGGGTCTTGTGCTGCGCATCGGCCTCCTTGCTGACGTCCGGATGGTATTTCCGGACCAGCTTGCGGTAGGCTTTCTTGATGTCATCCTCGCTGGCCGTCTTGGCCACGCCGAGGGTCTGGTAGTAGTCCTTGTATTCCACGTTGCGCGCTCCCGCTATGCATATGCCACAGTCTAGCGCCTATCGGGCGCCGGCGCCGTCCGCCTCGTCACTTATGTTCGCGCTTGTCGCTGGCGGCCGGCTTGGCGTCGATTTCGCGCACCGACGACATCATGTCGTTGAAATTTTTCAGTTCGGCGTACTCGCCCTTTTCCAGCACCAGGCATTTACCCTTGTAGTGCTTGTTCTCGCAGACCTCCCAGGTGCCGTTCTGCACGATCACGCTGGAGGTCTTGTCGTTGAAGCCCAGCTTGTCGAGGTCGGGCTCCGAGCCGTGCAGTTGCAAGGCCGGGCCGCCGAAATGCTCGCGCGTGTACAACGTGATGTCGCCCGCCTGCGCCGCCGCGGCGGCGCCCAGCAGGGTGGCGCACAGAAATCGGTTCATGGCCTGGTCTCCAGTTCGGGGCGGTGGCCTGCATGATAGCGCATGCCGGTCAGCGCACCCGGCGCAGCGAGGAGATCTGGTTGTTCATATCCTCCAGGCGCTCGTAGCGGCCCGGATCCAGCACGATGCAGCGGCCGCCGAAGTCGGCGTGCTCGCACAGTTCCCAGCGGCCTTCGTTGACGATGACGGAGCCGGCCTGGTCGTTGAAGTCATAGCGGTCCAGGGTGCGCACCTCGTTGTTGTGCAGCTCCAGCCTGGCGCCGTTGAAGCGCGACTTGGAAAACAGCACGATGGGGTCGCGGCGGTGGCCGTAGCCACGGTCGTCGTCGCGGTCGCCACGGCGGCCGCCGCGGTCGTCGCGCTCGTCACGGCCATCGCGGCCGCCGCCGCCGCTGACTTCGCGCACCGAGGAGACGGCGTCGTTGAAGCCGTCCATCTGCCGGTACTCGCCGCGTTCGAACGTCATGCAGCGGCCCTGGAAATTGGCGTGCTCGCACAGCTGCCAGGTGCCGGAACGCACGATCAGCGACGAGGTGCGGTCGTTGAAGCCGAGCGGCGCCAGGTCGGGCGTGTTGCCACGCAGCGTAAGCGGCTGACCGGAGAAGTTGGAATCGGTGTACAGCGTCAGCTCGCCCGCGTGGGCGGTAACAGCGGTCGCGGCCAGAAGAACGGCGGCGCAGGTCAGACGGTGCAGGAATGGTTTCATGATGAAGCTCGCTCAGGTAAAAAGTTAATCAGCCAGTGCCATGCACTAACAACGCGTATGCTAGCGCTTCGGCCGACAAGTCAATATGGCTAAATTGCAAGAAAATGTAATGATACAGCGCGGCGGACTGAAGCGGACCGGGTTAGAATTGTCGCCCGCCCTATTTTGACCGCCGCGCATGCCCCACGCCTTCACCCTGCCCAATCTCCGCCGTGAAACCGCCGCCCTGTGGCGCCTGGCCTGGCCGATGCTGATCGGCCAGCTGGCCACGGTCGGCATGGGCGTGGCCGACGTGGCGATGACCGGCCACGCCAGCGCCGACGAGCTGGGCGCGGTGTCGCTGGGGGCCTCGATCTGGTCGATCATCCTGGTCACCGTCAGCGGCACCATGATGGCGATTAACAGCGTGGTGGCGCACGACGTCGGCGCCGGCGAGCTGGGGCGCATTCCGCACGCGGTGCGGCAATCGCTGTGGAAGGCGCTGGGCGTGGGCGTGGCGGCCATGCTGCTGGCCAACCTGGCGACGCTGCTATTCGACCACCTGTACCTGACCCCGTATGTGCAGCGCCAGGCCGAGTTGTTCGTGCACGTGATCAGCATCGGCCTGCCGCCGTTCGCCGCCTACCGCGCGCTGTACGGCTACAGCACCAGCATCAACGAGACCAAGCCGGTGATGCTGATCGCGCTGCTGGGCCTGGCATTCAACGTGCTGGTCAACTGGCTGCTGATCTTCGGCCACTGGGGCTTGCCCAAGCTGGGCGGGGTCGGCTGCGCGGTCGCCACCGGCCTGTGCATGTGGCTGATGCTGGCCGCCATGCTGGGCTGGATGCGCGTGGCGCCGGCCTACCGCGCCACCTATCCGTTCACCCACTGGGAATGGCCGCACTGGCCGGAGATCCGCTCGATGCTGCGGCTGGGGCTGCCGATCGGCGTCACCTATTTCGCCGAGGTCAGCGCGTTCGGCGCGGTCAGCCTGTTGATCGCGCGCTACGGCGTGGTGCAGATTTCCGCCCACCAGATCGCGCTGAACTTTTCCTCGCTGGTGTTCATGGTGCCGCTCAGCTTTGGCATCGCGCTGATCACCCGCGTCGGCCAGGCGGTGGGCGAAGGCAATCCGGTGCGGGCCCGCTTCGTGGCCTGGACCGGGGTGTGGATGTCGCTGGCGTTTGCCGTGCTGTCGGCGCTGTTCATCGTGGTGTTCCGCCAGCAGATCGCCGAGGCCTACACCTCCGACCCGGCGGTGCAGGCGCTGTGCGTGCAGCTGCTGCTGTTTGCCGCGCTGTTCCAGCTGTCGGACGCCACCCAAGTGGCGACCTCGTGCGCGATCCGCGGCTACAAGGTCACGCGCCAGCCGATGCAGATCCAGCTGCTGGCGTTCTGGGGCTTCGCGCTGCCGCTGGGCTGCTGGCTGGGGCTGGCGCCGCAGTGGCTGCCGTGGGCGCCGGCGCAGCCGATGGCGGCGGCCGGCTTCTGGATCGGGCTGGTGCTGGGGCTGACGGTGGCGGCCGTGCTGCTGAGCTGGGCGCTGCAGCGGCTGTCGCTGGCGCGGGTGGCCGAGGGGCAGGTGGCCGAGACGCGGGCCGGCTGAGGCCATACACTCTGTTACCGACGCCGAAGGAAAAACGGTTTTCCTGCGCGGATTCAGAACATTGCCGTCTCGCCACAAACCGGCCGGTCTGGTATCGTCTTGGGTTCTGATAACCAAGAGACACTCACTCCATGCGCTTCATCCTCTGCTTCCTCGCCCTGCTGGCCGGCTCCCAAGCCTCGGCCGAAAAACTGACCCTGGACCGCCTGCATTCCGACCCGTCGCTGAGCGGCCCCGGCGTGCGCAGCCTGAAGGTGTCGCCGGACGGCGCCCGCGTGACCTTCCTGCGCGGCCGCGACGACAACCAGTTCCAGCTCGACCTGTGGGAATACAACCTGAAGGACAAGACCACGCACCGCCTGGTCGACTCCAAGATCCTGGTGCCGGAAGAGAACCTGTCGGACGCCGAGAAGGCCCGCCGCGAGCGCGAGCGCACCGCCAGCCTGAAGGGCATCCTCAGCTACAGCTGGTCGCCGGACGGCAAGCAGCTGCTGGTGCCGATCGCCGGCAACCTGTACCTGATCGACGCCAGCAAGCCGGACGCCGCGCGCATGGTGGCATCGGGCAATGTGCTCGATCCTAAGATTTCGCCGAAGGGCCGCTACGTGTCCTTCGTGCGCGACCAGAACCTGTATGTGATCGACCTGACCAGCGGCAAGGAAAAGCAGCTGACCAGCGACGGCAAGGGCACCATCCACAACGCCGAAGCCGAGTTCGTGGCGCAGGAAGAAATGGGCCAGACCAGCGGCTACTTCTGGGCGCCGGACGATTCCGCCATCGCCTACAAGCGCTACGACGAAGCGCCGGTGCCGGTGGTGCGCCGCTTTGAAATCTTCGCCGACCGCACCGACGTGGTCGAGCAGCGCTACCCTGCCGCCGGCGATCCGAACGTGCTGGTACAGCTGAAGATCGTCTCGCCGACCAGCGGCGAGATCCGCAACGTCGAGCTGGGCGCCAACGCCGACATCTACCTGGTGCGCGCCGACTGGAGCGGCAGCGCCAAGGCCTTGCTGTTCCAGCGCCAGAGCCGCGACCAGAAGACGCTGGAACTGGTGTCGGTCGACGCCGCCACGCTGGCGCAGAAAGTGCTGATCACCGAAACCTCGCCGACCTGGGTCAGCATCTTCGACGACCTGCGCTTCCTCGGCAACGACAAGGGCTTCATCTGGTCGTCCGAGCGCAGCGGCCGCAAGCACCTGTACCAGTACGATATGAACGGCAAGCTGCAACACGCCATCTCCAGCGGCGAATGGGGCATCGACCGCGTGCTGGCCGTGGATGAAAAAGGCGGCCGCGTATTCGTGCAATCGAACCGCGACGCCGTGATCGACAGCCAGACCTACGCGCTCAAGCTGGACGGCAGCACCGCCAACAAGCCGGTGCGCATCACCCAGGGCGACGGCTGGCACGATTCCTCGTTCGCCCGCAACGGCGAAGTGTTCGTCGACACCTATTCCGATCCGGACACGCCGCCGCAGGTCAGTATCCGCCGCCCGGACGGCGCGATGATCAGCTGGCTGGAGCACAACGAGCTGAACGCGTCCCACCCGTACGGCAAGTACCTGGACGCCCACCTGCGCACCGAGTACGGCAGCCTGAAGGCCAAGGACGGCCAGACGCTGTACTACTCGATGATCAAGCCGAGCGGCTTTGACGCGACCAAGAAATACCCGGTCTACCTGTCGACCTACGGCGGCCCGCACTCGCAGCACGTGGCTCGCCGCTGGGGCAACTTCTTCGACCAGTACATGGCGCAGCAAGGCTTCGTGGTGTGGCGACTGGACAACCGCGGTTCGTCGCGCCGCGAGCGCGTGTTCACCGACGCCAACTACCACAACCTGGGCAAGGTCGAGGTCGAAGACCAACTGACCGGCATCGAGTGGCTGGGCAAGCAGAGCTTCGTCGACGCCAAGCGCGTGGGCGTGTTCGGCTGGAGCTACGGTGGTTTCATGACCTTGCGCCTGCTGGCGGAAGCGTCGGACAAGATCGCGATGGGCGTGTCGGTGGCGCCGGTGACCGACTGGTCGCTGTACGACACCCACTACACCGAGCAGTTCATGGGCACGCCGAAAGAAAACGCGGCCGGCTATGAATCGGGCGGCGTGTACTCGCACCTGGACGGCCTGAAATCGCCGCTGCTGCTGATGCACGGCATGGCCGATGACAACGTGCTGTTCACCAACACCACGCGCATGATCGACGCGCTGGTCAAGCGCAATGTGCACTTCGAGCTGATGACCTATCCGGGCGCCAAGCACGGCATCTCGGGGCGCGGTCCGCAGCGCCATGTGTACGGCAACATCGAGGCCTTCTTCAAGAAGAACTTGATGCCGGAAACGACGAAGTAATCGCAGGACCTTGCAAACAACAACAGCCACGTGGCTTGGGACGGTCTTGACCGTCTTAAGCGCACGTGGCTGTTTTTTTTGCTACAACGATTAGTTGCGGTTGCCTTTGGAGATGTCTTTCACGGCTTCCTTGGCGTCGCCCAGGCCTTTTTGCAGCTTACCTTCAGCTTGCTTGTTCAGGCCCTTGGCTTGCTGCTCCGAACTGCCGACCACCTTGCCGGCCTCTTCCTGGATTTTGCCGCCGATGTCTTTCGCCGTACCTTTAACTTGATCCTTGTTCATAGTGAACTCCTTAGTGGGTGATGAAGCTACAGGACACACAGCGCTGTGCTGAGTGCATGGACCCCACTATAGGCAGACGCTAGCTGGCGCTCTGTGCGATTTCGCACCCATGGCGGCAATCAGATTTTGCGCCAGACGCTGGCCAGCCAGGGCTGCTGATCGCGCGGCAAGCCCTCGGGGCGATAGTAATGTTGGACTGCGATAAATCCTGCTGCCAGCAAGTAACGCTCCCAGGTGTCGTAATCGTAGTAGCTGCCGTAGCGCGGGCCGTTCCAGCCTTCACGGTTGTCGCCGCGCGGATTGGAGCTGAACAGCACGCCGCCGGTTTTCAGCGCGGCATGCAGGTCGCTCAGCACTTTCGGCAGCGCGGCGCTGGGCACGTGGAACAGCGAGGCGTTGGCGTAGACGCCGTCGAAAAAACCGGCGGGCAGATCGAGTTTGACGAAGTCCTGCTGCCATGCTTCGCAGCCGCTGTAGGCGCGCGCCATGTCGACGAATCGCGCCGAACCATCGATGCCGATCGCTTCGTGGCCCATGCTCTTGAAAGTCTTCAGGTCGCGGCCGGGACCGCAGCCCAGGTCCAGCAGGCGGTATGGCGCTGGGCCTTGTATCGCCGCCAGCAAGGCGGCGATGTTTTGGCTGACGTCGTGGTCGATGGTGCCGGCGAAAAACTGCTCGGCGTTGCGCTCGTAGTGCTGCAGCGTGGTGTGAGTGATCTGCTCGATAGGGTCGGGTTCCATGCCGCCAGTATATACGGCGGGCGCCGATTTCCGGAGCGCCCGCCGCACATCCTTCTTGCTCAACTTACCAGACGCGCACGCGGTCCTTCGGCGCCAGGTACAAGGTCTGTCCCGGCTGCACGTTGAAGGCCTGGTACCACGCATCCATATTGCGGACGGTGGCGGTGCGCCATTTGTCCGGCGCATGGCCGTCGGTCAGGATCGCGCGGCGCAGCGCGGCTTCGCGCTGCTTCTCGCGCCAGCTCATCGCATAGCCGGTGAAGAATTGCTGGTCCGCTTCCGCCGTCACGCGCTGCTTGTCCAACGTCGTGTGGTAAGCGTCGTACGATGCCGCGATCCCTGCCAGATCGGCCAGGTTCTCGCTCAAGGTCTGCTGGCCGTTGATGGCCAAATCCGGGAACGGCTTGTACGCCGAGTACTGCGCCGCCAACGCCGCCGAGGCCTGCTTGAAATGCTTGCCGTCGGACGCAGTCCACCAATCACGCAGGCGACCTTGCGAATCGAACTGCGCGCCCTGGTCGTCGAAGCTGTGGCTGATCTCGTGACCGATGGTGGCGCCGATGCCGCCGTAGTTCATCGCATCGCTGGCGTTCGGGTCAAAGTACGGCGGCTGCAGGATCGCGGCCGGGAAATTGATCGCATTCTGCATCGGCATGTTCACCGCGTTGACCAGTTGCGCCGGCATGCACCACTCGGCGCGGTCCACCGGCTGATGCAGCTTGGCCAGTTGCTGTTGCGTATGCACGCGTTGCGCGCGCAGCAGGTTGCCCAGCGCATCGCCCGGCACCACGTCCAGCTGCTCGTAGCTGGCCCACTTCTCCGGATAGCCTATGCCCACGTACAAGGTTTTCAGCTTGGCATGCGCTTCCTTCTTGGTGGCCGGGGCCATCCACGCCAGCTGGTCGATGCGGGTATGGAAGGCATCGACGATCTTGCCCACCATCTGCTGCAAGCGCTGCTTGGACTCGGGCGGGAAATACTTGGCGACATAGACCTTGCCCAGCGCATCAGGCATGGCCGCATTGACGGCGGCCAGGCTGCGTTTCCAGCGCAGCGATTGCTCAGGCGTGCCGTTCAGCGTGCGGCCATAAAAATCGAAGTGCTGGTCGGCCAGCGCCTTCGGCAGCGCGCTGCTGGCCTTGTTGATGCGGTGGAAGGTGAGGAAATCCTTCCACGTTTCCAACGGCACCGACTGCACCAGCTTGGCTGCGCCGACGATGGCGGTCGGATGCCAGACGATGAATTTCTTCTGCTCGCCCAGGCCCGCGCTGGCGAAGTAGGCCTTCCAGTCCAGGCCCGGCGCCTTGCGCGCGAAATCGGCGGCGCTCCAGTTGTTGTTGGCCTTCAGCACGTCGGACGACACTTCGCGGCTGGCGTGCGCCAGCGCGATCTTGCGTTCCAGTTCGAACACGCGCGCGGCGCGCGCATCCGCGTCGGCGATGCCGGCCAGCTTGAAGGTGGCGGCGATGTGCGCCTGGTACTGGCCGCGCAGCTTTTGCATGGCCGGCTTGGCGTCCAGATAGTAGGCGCGGTCCGGCATGCCCAGTCCACCTTGCAACAGGTAAGGCGTGTAGTGCGTCGAGTCCTTCAAACCTTGCGCGACCCACAGGCCGAACAGGTTTTCGGTGAAGAAATTGGTGGCGTTGAGCGGATCGACATCGGCTTGCAGCGAACCGCCCAGCGCCTCGGCCAACGCGCGCTTGTCGGCTATGGCGGCGATCTTTTGCAGCAGCGGCTGCAACGGCGCCAGGCCCCTGGCCTCGATCCCCGCCTCGTCCATGAAGGCGGCGTAGTAGTCGGCGATTTTCTTCGCCTCGGCGTCGGCCGGCTGCGCCGCCATCGCCTCGATCAATTTGACGATGCGCTGGTTGGTGTCCTCGATCAGCGCATTGCCCACGCCCCAGCCGCTGCGGTCGGCCGGGATCTCGACGCTGTTGAGCCAGTCGGCGTTGACGTAATCAAAAAAATCGTCGCCCGGCAGCACCGCGCTTTTGGCGGCGGCGGTCGATGGGGCGGCGGAGGTCGGCTCGGCGCGCAGCGGCGCGGCCAGCATCAGGGCGGCGCATACGGCGATGCTTAACTTGCTTGCAGATGGGTGCATGGGAGTCCCTTGGTCGTGGATCTGGTTGAATGTCAGGCGTGGTACGCCAGCGTGCACTGTATCGCCGCGGCGCGCCCGGCGATGCGGCTTTGCGACGAACGGCGGATTTGACGGAATAGATGGTAGCAACTCGGCAGAAAAGAGACGCCCGCCCCGCAAAATTGTTTCATTCAACGGGCGAATCGCTATATAGTTAGCCTATAGCAACGCGCTAACAACCCAGGAGATAAATATGAAACTTGATGCCCTGTTCCAGAATCCAACTGCGTTGCCCACCGCGCCTAAAGTCGTGGAAGAGCTGATCAGCAGTTTCGACAAGGCCAGCGTTTCGACCGAAGAGATCGCGAAGAAACTGTCGACGGATCCTGTGCTGAGCGCCAAGCTGCTGCGCCTGGCCAACTCGGCCTACTATCACGTCTCGCGCAGCATCGGCACGGTGGAAGACGCGGTGCTGATGCTTGGCTTCGTGACCGTGCGCACGCTGGTCATCAGCTCCGGCCTGGTCAGCGGCTTCAAGACCGTGCCCGGCCTCGACCTCAAGCAATTCTGGCGCTACAGCCTGCACACCGCGGTGTCGGCCAAGTGGATTGCCAAGAAAACCAAGGAAAACACCGACCTCGCCTTCACCATCGGCATGATGCACGCCATCGGCCAGCTGGTGATCCACTCGGCGATGGCCGAACAGGCGATGGCGCTCGACAAGGTGGCCGGTCCGCTGGATTCGCGCCGCCTGGACGCCGAGCAAACCTCGTTCGGCTTCACCTTCGCCGACGTCGGCGCCGAACTGGCCAAGCGCTGGAAGTTCCCGCTGACCTTCTCGGAAACCATCCTGGCCTTCCCCGAGCCGCACCATAACGGCGAGCTGAACCGCCTGGCCGCCGTGGTCTCGCTGGCAGCGTGGCGCGCCCGCGTCGAGCAGGCCGGCCTGAACGACGACGAAATCGCCGCCTGCTACCCGTCCGACCTGGCCGAGGAACTGGGCCTGGACGACAACGCGCTGATCGACGAAATGCCGTCGCCGGACGAACTGAGCGCCGGCCTGGAAGAGCTGGTCAAATAAGCCAGCTTGTTTTTTAAGTCACGAAAAGCCCCGCATGGGGCTTTTTTTCGACTTTTTTCAAATATTTTTTCAAAACACCCTAAAGTTCCCGTTTAAGGCGACGTTAATCAGGACATGCGGTAATCCGTTTTAACTAGCCAGGGTGAGAACATGACCTCCACCGAAGTCCTCTCGATGTACGAAAATATTGCCGGTTTGACCAATCAAATGGCCGCCGCCGCACGTCTGGGTGATTTCGACGGCCTGAGCCGCCTGGAAGCGCAATGCGCCAGCGAAGCCCGCGCAGCCGGTACCGGCGTACCAGCCCTGAGCGGCGCCCCGCGACTGCGCAAGATCGACCTGCTGAAACAAATCCTGGCCAACGACCGCGCCATCCGCGACGTCACCGAGCCTTGGCTGAACAATGTACCCGGCGTGACGCATCAGTAAAATCCGCAAAAAGATCAAAAGCGCCGAATCCGGCGCTTTTTTTTTGCCCGCTTAAGACGCTCCCCCCCCTTAAAACCCAAAAGGGTCAGACCCCGTACGGGGTCTGACCCTGGTGTGCCGCAGTGCGGGCTTACGCCGCCAACGCCACTTTCAGCGACAACGCAATACCTTGCGCCGCCTTGGTGATCTCATCCAGCGACGGGAAACTCGGCGCGATACGGATATGGCTATCCTTAGGATCGTTACCGTAAGGGAAAGCCGCACCAGCCGGCGTCAGCGTGATGCCCGCTTCCTTGGCCAGCGCCACGGTGCGCTTGGCCGAACCGTCCGGCGTCACCAGATCGATGAAGTAGCCGCCTTGCGGACGGGTCCACGACACGCCCGGCACATCCGCCAGATAGTGCTCGAACTGCGCCAGCACAGCATCGAACTTCGGCTTCAGCAGCAAACGATGCTGTTCCATCAAAGCTTCCACCGTCGCCACATCCTTCAGGAAACGCACATGGCGCAGCTGGTTGATCTTGTCCGGGCCGATGCTGCGGATACCCGCATGCTTGGTCCACCAGGCGATATTGGCCGGCGAGGCAGCCAGCGCGGCGACGCCCGAACCGGCCCAGCTCACCTTCGACGACGACGCGAACACGATCGCGCGGTCCGGGTTGCCGGCCTTGGCGCAGGCGTCCAGGATATTGGCCACTTCCAGTTTTTGCTCGCCCAGATGGTGGAAACGATAAGCGTCGTCCCACATCAGGCGGAAGTCCGGCGCCGCCGTCTTCATCGCCGCCAGGCGGGCCACCACGGCGTCCGAAAACACCACGCCGCCCGGATTGCTGTACTTCGGCACGCACCACATGCCCTTGATGCTGGCATCCTCGGCCACCAGTTTTTCCACCAGATCCATGTCCGGACCGGCTTCGGTCATCGGAATGTTGATCATCTTGATGCCGCGCGCTTCGCAGATGGCGAAGTGGCGGTCGTAGCCTGGCACCGGGCACAGGAAGGTCACCGGCTCGCGCACCCACGGCGCATTGCCAGGCGTGCCGTTGAGCAGGCTGTAGATGATCACGTCATGCATCAGCGACAGGCTGGCGCTGCTGTCGACCACCACTTGCGCGGCAGGCACGTCCAGCAGCTTGCCGAACAGTTCGCGCGCTTCCGGCAGGCCGATGGTGCCGCCGTAGTTGCGGCCATCGGTGCCGTCGGCGGCCTTGTAGCCGTCCAACGACGCCATCAGCGCATTCGACAAATCCAGTTGCTCGGGGGCTGGCTTGCCACGGGACATGTCCAGCTTCAGGCCGAGTTGTTTGAAAGCTTGGTATTGCTCGTGATGCTGAGAAGGGAGATCTACTGCGGTCATAGCGCTCTTTCAGTATGGGGAAGACGGAGGGGGTCGAATACTATACCCCAGATTGCCTGGCCTCGATAAGAGCGTACAGTTATATACTTATTACTGCTGCATCATTGATTCCGGCGTGACTTCGTGCAGCGGCGGCGCCTCCACAGGCGGGTCGCCCTCGCCGGCCGGCTTTTTCTTGCGGAATCCCTGCCAGATTTTCAGCGGCCCGGCGCCGCGTTTCTTGCGCAGGTAGAAGTAGCCGCCAGCGCCCAGCAACAGGGCCAGCACGCCCGCGCCAGCGGCGATCAATGGCATATTGCTGGCAGCCGGTTCTGGCGGTTTTTCCTTTTTGTACTTCAGCTTAGGCAACACGCGCACCTTCTTGACCGGTGCCGACGCCTCCTCAGCGGCGGATGCCGATGCCGAGCCGCCGGACGCCACCGCACTGGCCGCCGCCGCGCTCGCCGCAGAAGCCGATGCTGATGCCGACGCGCCATGCGCTACGGCCGGTACAGCCGCAGCCGCCGTTGCCTGAACCGACGCTGCGTGCACCGCCGAAGCGGCCGCTGCATGCCCAGCCGCAACCCCGCCACTTGCCGCGCCGCCGTGCGCCCCCGCCGATGCAGAGGACGGCAACGCAGCCGGCGCCGCACTGGCCGCCCCGCCTTTCGCCGCCAACGCCCCTTGCAGCAGCTTCACCTTGCCCTCCAGCTCGACCAACTTGCTGGACAATTCCACACTGTGCGTATCCAGCGCCGCGCATTCTTTCGCACTCATGCCGGACGGCGTGCAAGCAGCCGGAGCCGCCGGCCGTTTCACGCCCTTAGGCAGCGGCAACGGCGCCAAGGGCAACAAAGCCTGCGCCACGCCCAGCGGCACACCGCCGTCGCCCCGCGCCGCTTCGTTGCTGGCCGACGGTAGCGCCGGCGCAGGACGTGGCGCCAAGCGCGGCGTCGAGCCCATCGCATCGGCTATGCGCTCCGGCAAATTCCGCACCGCCGCCGACGGCCGCCGCGACGGCGCCGTCCGCAAGCCACCCGGTTCACCCACTTCGGATTCATGCGCCGACGGCATCGGCGCTGGCCGCGTCCTGTCCCGCACCGGCGCCACGGCCGGCGCCTCAGGCACCGCGACCGGTGCCGGCGCAGAGGCCAAAGCCGCCTCCCTGGCCGCCCGCTCCGCCCGCGCCAACGCGGCCGCCTGCGCCGCCGTCATGGCCGGAGGTGGTGGCGGCGCCGGATTCGGATCCGCCTGCAACCACACGGTCGCCGCGCGCACATCCTGGCGCCCGGCGGCGCTCAGCTCCAGGAACAAATGCACATACTCGGCATCGATATTGCGGGTGGTGGTGATATGCAGGAACTGCCGGCCATCGCGCCGCACCACCGACAGGTGCACCGACGCCAGCGCCGGATTCATGCTGATGTTCGCGCCGCGAAACACATCCTGCTGCGCCAGCCGGACCTGCAAGGCCGACACCTCGTCCGGCGCCAGCTGCACCAGCTCGATATCGGCCGCCAGCGGCTGGCCGATGTAGGAACGCACGGCGATATCGCCCAGTTCCGCCGCCGGCGCGGCGGCCGCCAGCAGCAACGCGCTGGCGCAAGCAAAGATCGTGGTCAGGAATGGTGTGCGCTGCATGTCGGGGTCGCTTGGACGCGAATTCTTAAAGTGTATCAGCTATAACGGCTGATTTTCCCGGTTTTGTAGCCCTAGGTTAATTTTTCCGGACTGCGCTACACTGGAAGGCACTTAGCAAACACACATGATTGCCTCCCCGCCCAAAGGAAAAACCATGAACACCAGAAGTGAACGTGACAGTTTTGGCCCGATCGACGTCCCCGACCACCAGTTGTGGGGCGCGCAAACCCAGCGCTCGCTGGAACACTTCCACATCTCCACCGAGCGCATGCCGCTGGAGCTGATCCACGCGCTGGCCAGCGTCAAGCGCGCCGCCGCCCGCGTCAACCTGGACCTGGGCCTGCTCGAGGGCGCCAAGGCCATCGCCATCACCCAGGCCGCCGACGAAGTGCTGGCCGACAAGCACCCGACCGAGTTCCCGCTGGCCGTGTGGCAGACCGGCTCCGGCACCCAGTCCAACATGAACATGAACGAAGTGCTGGCCAACCGCGGCTCCGAGCTGATGGGCGGCGTGCGCGGCGAAAGCCGCAAGCTGCACCCCAACGACGACGTCAACAAAGGCCAGTCGTCGAACGACATCTTCCCCACCGCCATCCACGTGGCCGCCGCCCAGGCGCTGGCCAACCAGGTGCTGCCGGCGCTGCGCGCGCTGCGCGACAGCCTGCACGCCAAGGCCGAGGCGTTTGCCGACATCGTCAAGATCGGCCGCACCCACTTGCAGGACGCCACGCCGCTGACCCTGGGCCAGGAATTTTCCGGCTACGTGGCCCACCTCGACTTCGCCGAGCGCGCCATCAGCACCGCCCTGCCCGGCGTGCTGCAACTGGCGGCCGGCGGCACGGCGGTCGGCACCGGCCTCAACGCGCACCCGGAATACGCGCACCGCATCGCCGCCGAGCTGGAACACACGCTGGCGCTGCCCTTCCGCAGCGCCGACAACAAATTCGCCGCGCTGGCCGGCCACGACGCCCTGCTGTCGGCCCACGGCGCGCTGAAAACCCTGGCCGCCGCGCTGATGAAGATCGCCAACGACGTGCGCTGGATGGCCTCCGGACCGCGCTCCGGACTGGGGGAAATCACGATACCGGAAAACGAGCCGGGCAGCTCCATCATGCCGGGCAAGGTCAACCCCACCCAGTGCGAAGCGCTCACCATGCTGTGCTGCCAGGTGTTCGGCAACGACGTCGCCATCACCATCGGCGGCGCCTCCGGCAACTTCGAGTTGAACGTCTACAAGCCGCTGATCGCCCACAACTTCCTGCAAAGCGCGCGCCTGCTGGCCGACGGCATGCGCAGCTTCGAAGAGCATTGTGTACATGGAATCGAGCCCAACCGCAGCCGCATCGCCGAGCTGATGGAACGTTCGCTGATGCTGGTCACCGCGCTGGCGCCGTACATCGGCTACGACAAGGCCGCCACCATCGCCAAGCAGGCCCAGCATGAGGGAACGACGTTGAAAGAAGCCGCGCTGGCGCTGGGCTACGTCACTGCCGAGCAGTTCGAGCAGTGGATCGTGCCGCTGGACATGACCCGTCCCGGCGCCAAGGGCTAGGCCCCTTCAGAAGCCATACGAGTAGCGCACCCCGGTCAGCCAATCCGGCCGGGCGTTGGCGTCGTGGCCGGGATTGATCCGCCACATCACCGCACCGGTCAGCTTGCCCCCACGGCCATCACGGCCGAACGAAGTGGTGTAGCCGAATTCCAGGTCGCGCTCGGTGGCGGTCGGCCGCAGATTCAGGGTCGGCGCGCCGAAGGCCGGCGCGCCCGGATCGCCGGACTGCGGCGCCGATCCGCTGTATTGCAGCGTGCCGGACCGCACCTTGGCAGGGACCGACAAGGTTATCGCAAGACGGTCGTGGCTGTTGAACACCTCGCGCGTGGACAAGCCCACGCTGAACGCCATCGTGCGCACCGACGACACCTGGGAGATCAGGCTATCGGGATTGCCGATGCCCTCGGTCTTGCCGTAGGACGCCATCAACATCAGCGCGCTGCGCGAACTGAGCGCATACCCCAGCGACAGCGAGGTGAAGGTGGTGGTCGGCCGGGTGTTCATGGCCAGCGCCGGCGACTGCTGCGAGCCCAGCGCCGAACCGGTCTCGCGCAAAATACCGATGGTCAGGATGCCGACCGCGCGCCCCATTTTCTTTTCATAATCCGCGCTGGTGAGGAAACGCTTGCTGTGCTCGTTGAGCATGGGCCCCAGCGGATCGAGCAGCGCCAGGTTGTCCGGCAAGGCGCCGAAATGCAGGCGCGGCCCGCCGTTGTAGCCGATGCCATAGCGCGGCGCGGCGTCGTTCTGCAACTGCTCGCTCAGCGCCAATTGCCGGTCCGCCGCCTCGAACAGCAAGGACGAATTGGACCGTTTCTCAAACACGGGAGGCGGTTTTTGCAGGGAGAAGGGATCGGATGTGGCTGCGCCCGCCAAGCCGGAAAGCGGACAAATCAGGACTGCGACTGGCCAATAGAGCTTATTCATGATGCAACTCGCTGATGGCAAACCATGCTGCACAAAAATTCAGCAGTTAACTCAGGATAGCAACTTTTTTTCCAGACGGCAACCTCAACCTTGAGGTATTCGTGGAGTAAACTGCGGCCCTGTCGGAATGCCGCTACACTACTGAAAGTAAGCGGCAGCGCCGATTTCACATCATAGCAACAGAGGATAAAATGCAGAAAGTAAGTTTTGAATTGAGCGGAGAGTTTGTTGAGCTGAATCAGCTGCTCAAGCTAGTTGGCCTGTGCGACAGCGGCGGCGCCGGCAAAATGATGGTCGCCGGCGGCAGCGTCAAGGTCGACGGCAAGCAGGAATTGCGCAAGACCGCCAAGATCCGCGCCGGCCAGCAAGTGACCGTGGGCGACATCCGTATCAGCGTCGAGGGCGTGTGAATTGATCTTGCATTTGGGCAATAACGACCTAAGCTGAAGGTCAGGACGGGTGGGCGCGTTTGACCCAGCGCAAACCGGCGGACCTCTCCGCCGATATATTGGGATGGCCTGCTACCCGGCTTGTTCAACCAGTTTTTCTTACGACCAGGGGAACGTCATGGACGATCCTGCACACAATATGCAAACGCAGGAACGCCTGCTCGACGACTTGCGGCAAGTGATCGAAAATGCCGAGGAGTTGCTCAAGAACACAGACCAGTACAACGGCTCGCTGTACCAGGCGGCCCGCGCCAAGCTGGCGCAGGCGCTGCTGACCGCCACCGAAGAACTGGCGCGTTTCGAAGACACCCAGCTCAACCGCATGATCGAGCTGACCGCCGCCGCCAACCGCCTGCACCAGGACCTGACCGGCGAAGCGAAGATACTGCGCGCCTTCCGACCGACCTAGGCCGCCCGGCGGCCAGCCAGCCACGCATCCAGAGAAAATTTACCCGGGCCAAAGGCCACCAGCGCCAGCAGCATCACGCCCCAGTAGAAATGGTCGTTGATCGCGGCCGGGCATTCAAAGCTCAGCAGCTGCGGGTAGGAAATCACCGCCATCGCATTCACCAGGAACAGCGCCAGCGCCGCCGGGCGCGACACCAATCCCACGCACAGCAGCAGCGGCAGCGCCAGCTCGCCGGCCGCGCCGAAGTAGGCGGCCAGTTCGGGCGGCAGCAGCGGCACCATGTACTCGTCGCGGAACAGCGCCAGCGTCGCGCTCCAGTCGCCGACCTTGACTAGGCCGGCCTTGAAGAATTGCCAGCCCACATACCAGCGCAGCGCCAGGCTCATCAGTGAACCGCCCCACGCGGTCAGTGCCGCGTCGTAGCGGGATAATTGTTGGTGCAGTCCGAGGATAGTTTTCATCATTGCGCTTTCAAAATTAGTTAGTCGCCGCTAGGCGTCTATCCTGACAATCAAGGCGAAATCTATCCACTGCCGCAAATTGGCGGCGAAGTCGTAGTCGTCGTCGAGCTCGAAGGCCGCATCCAGCGCCGCGCCCAGCTCGCCACCGGCGGCCAGCACCGACAGCGCCGCATGGCTGGCCGCGCTCAGCGGCAGGACCTGGGTTTTCCAGTGCGGCCGCGTGACCAGTCCATGGGAAGGCGCCGCCAGCTCGGCCGGGAACGGCACGCCGCTGCCGGGCTGGTGGGCCTGCCACAGCGCGACCGTCGCCCAGTCCGACGCCAGCAGCGCGCAGGCCGGATGCAGTTGCAGCCGCGCCGTTTCGATCTGCTCCGGCGTCAGCGCCGCCATCTGCTGCGCCGTCACGCCGTCGGCCGAAGGCGCGTAGTGGGCGCGGTGCAAGGTCCACTCCAAGGTCGCCATGTCCGGCAGGTAGGGATAGTCGGCCACATGCGGGAAGGTGCGCAGGAAGGCGCCGAAGTAGGCGCCGAAGCGGTTCAGGTCGCCGCTGTCGGACGGATGCGCATGGCCATACGCCTGCGCCAGGCCGCCGAAGAATTCTTCGCCCACCAGCATCTGGATCACCGGATAGGCCGCGCCCAGCGTCTTGCTCCAGGTGGCGCTGAGGTTGCCGCGATACAGCGCGTAACGATGCTCATTGTGCTCGCCCTTGAACAGCGCCAGCGCCGCCGGCGTCAGGCGCGCGTCGAACAGTGCGCCGGCGAACGCTTGCTGGCTGGCGGCCAGCGCCGGTGCCTGCTCGTCCGCCGGCAAGGCCGCGCGCGGCGCAGCGGCCACAATGGTCTCGGCATGGCGGCGATGCAGCACTTCGGCCTTGTCCGCCTCGCCCAGCAGCACGCTCAGCTCGGGAATATCGGTATCCCACTCGATCAAGGTGGGCACCGCGCCGAAGCGCTGCAAGGCCGCCTCGTACAGGCGCCAGACCGGCTCGGCCACCGTGTCGCCGTGGTGGTCGATCACCGCCTGCGGCGTCACCAGATGGCCGGCCAAGTGCATCTCGCCCACCATGCCGGGCCGGATCGCGGCCAACGCGGCCAGCGCGTCCTCGCCGTGGTTGCATTGATTGACGTACAGGTTGTTAATGTCCAGCAGCAGCCCGCAGCCGGTGCGCGCCGCCAATGCCGCCATGAATTCGGCCTCGCTCATGGCGTCCTGCTGGAAGCGCACATAGGTCGACACGTTTTCCAGCAACAGCTGGCGCTTGAGCGTGTCCTGCACGCGGCTCACGCGCGCACACAGCAGGTCGAGCGCGGCCTGGTCCAGCGTCAGCGGTAAAAGATCGTTGAGTTGCCGGTCGCCGACGGCGCCCCAGCACAGATGTTCGGACACCAGCATCGGTTCGGCGCGCTCGACCAGACTGCGCACACGTTCAAGATGATGTTCGGAAAAGCCGCGCGCCGAGCCCAGTCCCAGGCCGACGCCATGCAGGCTGATCGGATAATCGCGTCGCAATTGCTGCAACACGTGCCAGTCCCAGCCGGCTTGATCGAGATAATTTTCGGTATGGACTTCGAGCCAGGCGGCGCGCGGCCGCTGCTCGATAAACTGACGGTAGTGCGGAGCCCTCAGCCCCACGCCCACGCCCGGCAAAGGCTGCGCTGGACCGGGCAAGGACATGGCTCCGCGACCGCTGGCTGCGATTACTTGGCTGGCGCTGCGGTTTTGCCGCCGGCTTTTTCGCAGGTGCCCTTGGCGACGTATTTCCACTCGGCAGCGCCGTTGTCGGTCTTCGACTGGCCGGCGCAGGAGTGCGAACCGTTGGCCGAGGCGCAATCGTTCTGGCCAGCCTTGGCGATGCCGAAGCATTTCTCTTTTTCAGCGGAGGCCGACGCGGTGGCGGCGGAAGCGGAGCCGACGGAAGCGGCGCATACGGTGGCCAGGGCGGCGGCGATCAGGGCTTGACGTTTATTCATGGTAAGTCTCCTCAATGATGGAAGTTAAGTTCAACGTGCAACGAAAATCGTCTGCAACTGTACGGTAGTCGGCAAACAGCGCTCCGGCCTTACACTTTTTTGAGATTTTTTTTCGCAAGATCTTCAAGCAGAAGCAGCGTACCAGCAATAACGCGTTGACGCATCATTCTGTTGACAGGATTCAATTCGGGAGGGGGACGCCGGGCGCAAGCACACGCCGGCACGCTGCGCACCGGGCGGCGCGCAGAGCGGTCACGCGGCGCCTGGCGGGCCGCGGCGATGCCGTTCAGGCAGTCGTGTTGATGGTGTTGCCGAGATGCGAAGGCAGATTCGGCGCCGACGGCACCGGAGGAATCGCCTCGATCAGGGCAGCCGCGCTCGACGCCTGGATATCCTGGGCTTTTTTCAATACCGCGATGCCGACCGCCTGCTTGGTGCCGGTGTCTGCAATCGTGGTTGCTGCTTGAGCAATACCTGAAACGTCCATGTGATTCTCCAGTAAGGCGTATCACTTTATTTACGGACGTTCCGGGCGTAACTTTAGGCGTTTGCTGAAACTTTTTTCAGATGCTGGCCCAACCAGGCCAGCACGGCCTGCGGCTGGTTCAGGTCCAGCCAGGCCACGCCCGGCCGCAAGTCCGCCGGCGCCGGCAGGTCGGAGGCGACCGCGATCACGCGCGTATCGTTGGGGTACAGCGGCGGCTTGCCGGTTGCGGCGCGATACACCTCCAACTTGGCCACCGGATAGGACTTGAAGCCTTCCAGCAAGGTCAGGTCGGCGGGGGACAGGCGGTCCAGTTGCTCGTCCAGCGACGGTTCGGGCGCGCCGCGCAGTTCGCGCACGATCGCCACCCGGAACGGCGACGCCACCATCACCTCGGCCGCGCCGGCCCGGCGCAGGCGGGAACTGTCCTTGTGCGGCGGCTCCAGCTCCAGGTCGTGATGGCTGTGCTTGACGACATTGACTTTCAAGCCCTGCCCGGCCAGCCCGGCGATCAGAAACTCCAGCAGCGTGGTCTTGCCGCTGCCCGACGTCCCGATGACCGCCAGCACTGTGCGCTCGCGCGCGGGAATTGCTCTCTGCATTGCCTACATCTCCACTGCATCATGTTGCCGCCATTATACGCAGCAACATCGGAGCGGGGACGGCGGCTTATTCTTCGTTCAAGGCCTTGAAGCGCTCACTGCGGGCGCTTCGCGCGCCCAGCAACAACAATCCAATGCTAATGAAGCCGGCGACATAGGAACCGGTATCCTGTTGCGCTTGCGGTGTCTGGTCCGCGGCGTGGGCGCGCGGAACGGCGAAAGCTGCGGCGATCAGCAGCGGCAGCAACTTCAGATGTTTCATCGTGTTTCCCGTGCATGAATGTCAATGATAAGAAAATATCATTTCCACATGACGGGCGGATGACAGCTTTCAGTATGGAACGCGGTAGCGATAGCCTTTGAAATTGAATACCGCCTCGCGCGGTTGCAGTTTATCCAGGATCAGGCCGGGGGCGACCTCCTCGCCTTCGTGGCGCAGTATCTTGTCGATCAACAACAGCCGGTCGGCAGGATTCTTGGAATAAATGTAGCCGCCGACCGTGATATGCGGGATCGAACGCTGTATCGGTTCCGGCAGATCGCGCAGGTTCTGGACTGGCTCTTCCTGCGCGACGGCCGGCTTGGTGGATTTTTCCGGCACAAGCGCCGCTGCGACCGGCTCCGGATGCGGACGCGGCGCCGGCGTCACCGTCGCCACCGGTGGCGGCAAGGCGGCCGCCAACGGCTGGCTGTCCGCCGACGGGGCCACGGCGGGGGCTGCGACTGGCACGGCGGCTGGCGCAGCGCCAACCACGCCCGCTGGCACCACCAGGGCCGGCGCGGACGCCACCGCCTGCTGAGCACTGGATGGCGCCGCCTGCTGCGCGGGGCGCAGCACCA
Source organism: Duganella sp. S19_KUP01_CR8 (assembly GCF_036688705.1). Classification (NCBI taxonomy): domain Bacteria; kingdom Pseudomonadati; phylum Pseudomonadota; class Betaproteobacteria; order Burkholderiales; family Oxalobacteraceae; genus Duganella; species Duganella sp. S19_KUP01_CR8. The sequence continues at coordinate 129,862 of NZ_JAQQPR010000019.1, forward strand.
ACACCAGCAATACCGCGATCACCACGCCCATCGCCAGCAACGCCAGCACGACAGGCTTCCTCAAGGCGCCGCCGGCCGCCTTGCCGTCCGCCCCATGCAGCGTGGGCGCATGCAAAGTCGGCGCACTGCCCAGCTGACGTTCCGCCTGCGCCTTCTTCAACGCTTCCAAAATATAAGACATATTATTTCCCTGCCCCGCTGCCGGTACCGACGGCCGCGCTGGCCAGCAAGCGCGGCTCCTGCACACCGCCCAACTGATACAGCCGGATGAAAGTTTTCGGACCGGCCACGCCGTCCGCCTTGAGATGTTGTTCAGTCTGGAACTCGGTCAGGCGCGCGCGCAGGCCGGAGCTCAGCGGCTGATCGTCCTGGGGCTTCTTCAGGCCATAGATCTGCGCCAGCCGCCGCGCCAGCCAATCCACGTCGGGCCCATGATCGCCGCCGTGGACCTCGTCGCGCCAGCTGCGCGGCGCGCGCCAGAAAGTCGTGAACTCACCGTCGAAGCGGGCTTCCAGCGCGTCCAGGCTGATGCTTTGCGACTTGCCGCCGGGCGCGACGATGGTCGCGCCGTGCTCGTCCATCGCCGTCAGCAGTACGTAGTTGGGCGCGGTCGGATCGTCGTGCAAGGTCAGCATCGCCGGGCGGTCCAGCAAACGCAGCTCAGCGACGCCGCCCTTGACCTGCAAGCAGCGCAGGTTCAAGCGCGCCGCCGTCGGGCAAGGTTCGCCTTCCGGCAACGCCAGGCCCCAGATCGCCGCCAGCTGACGCAACGCTGCCGCGCTACCGCCTACCGCCGCAGATGCAGGCGTCGGCCCGGCCGCTGGCTCAGGCGTAAGCGCCGCCACAGGCGCAGGCGCCGTCGCGGCCTTGGGAGGCGTCACCCGCGCCGTCGCCGAAGCCGCCTGCGCGCCTTGCAAAACCGGTTTCGCATCATGCGCGGCCAGCTGCCACGCCGCCACGCTCAGCACCACGCCGCCCAGCACCCCGGCCGCCACCAAAGGCCAGCGCGCGCCGGCCGCACGCGCGCCCTCGCCGCCGACCGCCGCGTCCGGCCGGGCAAACACCTCGGCCGCCGCCTTGCGCAAGATGGTGCGCGTCACCTGCGGCTGGTTCTCGACATACGCCCCCAGCAACGCCCGGTCGCACAGCAGATTGATGCGGCGCGGCACGCCCTTGGCCAGCTTGTGCACCAGCCCCATCAAACCACGCGGAAACGGCGCGATCGCCGCCGCGCCCGCCACCGCCAGACGGTGCTCGATATACGCCCCAGTCTCCGCCTCGCTCAGCGAGCCCAGGTGATAGCGCGCAATCACCCGCTGCGCCAATTGCTCCAGCTCCGGCCGCGCCACCATCGCGCGCAATTCCGGCTGGCCGATCAGGATGATCTGCAACAGCTTGCGCTCGCTGGTCTCCAGATTGGTCAGCAGGCGCAGCTGCTCCAGCACCTCCGCCGACAGGTTCTGCGCCTCGTCGATGATCAGCACGTTGTTGCGGCCCTGCGCATGGCTGGCCAGCAGGTAGGCATTGATCGCGTCCACATAGCCCTTGACGCTGACCGCCCCCGCGCCCGGCGGCGCCAGCGCGATGCCGAACTCGTCGCAGATCGACAACAGCAGCTCCTCCACCGACAGCTTGGGGTTGAAGATGTAGGCCAGCTTGCAGTTCTCGGGGATCTGCTCCATGAAGCAGCGGCACACGGTGGTCTTGCCGGCGCCGATCTCGCCGGTCAGCAGCACGAAGCCGCCGCCGCTGCCGACGCCGTACAGCAGATGCGCCAGCGCCTCGCGATGGCGTTCGCTCATGAACAGGTAGCGGGGATCGGGCGCGATGGAAAACGGCGATTGCTTCAGATTAAAAAAATGCGTGTACATGAAGACCCTGGCGATGCGCTACTTCAAGCGCTGGCGCACCGGCGGCGGCTGCACCGGCGGCAAGGGCTTGAACTTGGCGCAGTAAATCTTGGATTTGGTATCGAAATACACGATGCGGCTGGCCGGCTTGGCCTCGCGCACCGGGTAGGCCGAGCTATCGATTCTCGCATAATGCAGGCCAACCTGGGTGATGATGGCCTGCTCCAGCTCCTCCGGCGTGGCCTCGGCCACGGCGCCGACGAAGATATAGGTGCTGGTATCGTCGCTGACCATGACCTCGGTGATCGGCTTGCCCCACAGATTGGCGCCGTCGGTCTTGAACCAGTAGGCGCCGCCGTCGTGCTTGTAGGCCGGGCCGAAAGCCTTGCGCAAATAGTCGTAGTAATAGAGGTTGTCGGTCTGGTCGCGGCACAGCAGGCCGTTGCCGACGATGGTGCCGAAGGTGGTCGGCACCGATTGCGCTGCGGCGGCGCAGCAAACGGCCGCCAGCGCGGCGGCCGGCACGCCGCGCAGCATGCGCATGAATGGCGGCATTATAATTTCTGCAACCAGGACCGGTTGGCGCTGATGCGCGCCTTGGCGGTGGCAGGAAGGGCTTCGTAACAGCCAGGATATTGTTTCAAGGCGCTTTCCCGAATTTCCTTCTGCAAGCCATTAATCAAAAAAATATACAGCACCGAGCCGTCGTCCGTATTTTTGGTCCCCATGTACCTGATCATGTGCACTCCTTTGACCTGCGCAGGTGTTCCCCGGCAATACATCCTTACGTCCATTATGACATTAACGGTCGTGCCGCACTGAAGTTGAATGACGGTTCATCACCGTTTTTTTGCAGCTGATCCCCCCATTCCGCGCGTCCGTCCCATTCCGCGCGCCGGCCGGCGGCGTTTGTCTTATCGTTCAATCCTCGCCACTTCCCATAATCGAGATAAAAATGAAGCAGACGATCAAACACACCGCGCTGGTTTCCGCCCTTATGCTGGCATCCCTGGCAAGTTTCGCCGCCCAGGCCGACACCAAGCAAGACAGCAAAGCCGACGACAGCATCGGCACCGAAACCCGCACCGTCGCGGCCTTCAGCAACATCGCCATCAGCGGCCCGTTCCGGGTGATCGTCACCGCGCAGCAGGGCAACGCCATCGAGCTGTCCGGCCTGCGCCGCCAGTTCGCCGATATCGAAACCTCGGTCAGCGGCGACACCCTCACCGTGCGCCAGCCGCGCAAGAACAAGGACAAGGGCTGGGTCTTCAACTTCGGCTGGGGCAAGAAGGACAGCAAACCGCAAATGACCATCCGCATCAGCGCGGCCGGCCTGAAGAGCCTACGCAACTCCGGCAGCGGTGATGTTGATTTGCAACAATTCCAGGGCCAGCAACTGAGTTTGACCTCGGAAGGCCCGGGCGACGTGCACGCCAGCGGCGCCGTGCGCGACCTCACCGTCACCGCCTCCGGCAGCGGCGACCTCGACCTGCGCACGCTGAAGGCGGCCAGCCTGAACCTGATGATGAGCGGCCCCGGCGACGTCACCGCCGGCGGCATGACGCAGGACGTCAACCTGACCGTCAGCGGTTCCGGCGACCTCGACCTCGGCGACCTGCACGCGAACAAGGTCAACGCCTCGATGCACGGGCCGGGATCGGTGTCGCTGCACGGCACCACCAAGGAAATCCGCGCCGAGATCGCCGGCTCGGGCGACCTGGAAGCATGCTCGCTGAACACCGAAGCGGCCAGCGCCATGTTGCACGGTCCGGGCGAAGCCTGCCTGGCCGGCGTGATCAAGAAATTCGAAGCGGAAGTGCACGGCTCGGGCGACCTGACGGTGCGCGGCCTGCAAGCGCCAAGCGCGCGCGCCCTGCTCAGCGGGCCGGGCAATATGAACCTGTCGGGCAGCGTGGGCGTGCTCAGCGCGGAAGTCAGCGGATCGGGCGACCTGGAGGGGCAAGCGTTGCAGGTGGCGCGCGCGGTCACGCGCAGCCGCGGCCCGGGCAACATCATCCTGAGCAAGGTCAGCGACGCGCTGGATGCCGAATTGAGCGGCTCTGGCGACCTGAGCGCCACGGCCGCCTGCAAGAACGTCAAGCTGAACATGCACGGCCCGGGCGAGGTCAAGCTCGAAGGCAAGACCGACACCCTGGTCGCGCAGCTGAGCGGTTCGGGCAGCCTGCACGCCCGCCAGCTGTGGACCAGCCAGGCCGACGTCAAGGTGAGCGGCCCCGGCAACGCCGTCGTCAACGTCGCCGACAAAGCCGTCACCTACGACCGCAAAGGCCGCAGCCAGTAAAAATCCGGGGTCAGGTCCCCCATTAGGGCATCAGCTCGGCTATTTCGCCGGGCTGATGCACTAATGGGG